>CALZJF010000001.1 GCA_945787885.1 uncultured Bacteroidales bacterium
TGAACTATGCTTCCTGCTCTCCTTACCGTGTGCCCATCGCACGCCTTGCAGCCGCCCAGGCAGCGGTGGAGGAGTAACAACCGAATACTGATTTAGAGTGAGTTAGGCGGAAAGCCCCTGTAACAAAGGGACTTCCGCCTAACTTCGTAAATGGAGGTTCGTGCATTTCGACACACTTTCCGAGCAGAATGAACGGAAATGTTTAGAGAAAGTTGCGAGATTTCAGCCCCCCTGTTTAGAGCGTGTTTAGAGTTCAGAATGACCGAGATAACAACGACTTACAGATTATTGACAACAAACGATAGGAACACAGATTATGGCAACACTGAAAGCATGCGTACAAAAGATGCGCAATGACGGGTTCTTTCCTGTCTATATCAGAGTGACGCACAACCGCACCACGCAGTACATCAAGACTGACAAGATGGTTACGAAACGCGAGCTATTGGAAACGCCACGCGAGTTTGCCCCCCCCCGAGGGCAAGCGACGATGACCCCTGTGGGCAAACTCGCGTGGCGTTTCCAGAAGAGTTCGGAAAGGAATCAAGAGCGACGTATTATCATCAGTTCAAGGAGAACATGCCGTTCTCTATCGACTACGCATTTACCAACATCCAAACGTTTGCTTTTGAAATTGGAAAATGGGATAAGTCAGAAAGCGACCATTGCCCTTTGATGATAGTACTATGACATCCTTTGCAAAAAAGCCCTTTCGCACGCCCTACCCTATGAGGCTCACTTACCCTTCATCCTTGTTTTACTTATAAGCGAGCAAGGCAGCAGATGGAACACCGCCATCAGCGCACGGTTCTTGAACTGCGGCATTTCACCGCAAGCCGCGTAGTTCATCAGTGCAAACATAAGGTTCCCCATGCTCGTTGCCGACAGGCATATCAGTGCCTCCAGATTGTCGAGGTGCAGAATGATGCTTTGTGTGCGCGGTTGTATCATAATCATTTTAATCAGGATGAATATTTTGGAAATTATGTCGCAAATATAACAATTCGGCTCTCTTAAAACAAAATATCAAATCCTATTTATTTGGAAAAACTAAACAAAAGTGATTGTTTAGCAAACTCAGATGTTACGTTTTCAGAGTTTCGCCGCTGCATCGCCCGTCATCTTCATTCTTCCGTATCATCCTCTCAGAATGCCAAATGCAGTTCCCCATCAATAGTGCTCACTCCGGGCTTCGGAGTGAGCACTATTCGGTATCAATATAATCACTATGCGGTATCAATATAATCACTTTTCGGTATCAGAATAATCAGGCTTATTAGTCAAAAAGCACATCCTGCGGCATCTGGCTGAGTGCCAAATGCCGCAGGATGTGTTTTTTTGTCATGTCATCAATGGATTAAAGCCTGCTGCTTCTGATTTCCAAAGTGATGTCCATATATGACCGCTTGCCTTCGATATAGTCGGCATACAGTTGCTCCTCACTCCTGCCTTTCAGGATATGGCATTTACCGCATAGCTCGCAGTTATGCAGACATTTCCATTCGTTCAGGACATAATCCAAGCGCTCTTCTCTCGTTGATGACTCTATATGCGGTGCAGTCATTATACGATTTTTTTTAAGTAGGTAATGAAAATTATTTTATGGTAAGTAGGGGCAAGAATATTCTATGGCTTTGCATGTCAGGACGCTCATAAAAAACATTTTCATCACCTACTTACAAGCAGTTACGCGATGCCCAGCAATTCTATCTCAAAGATGAGGGTGGAGCCACCAGGGATGCCTGGCTGCGAGAACCTGCCATAGCCCATCTCGGCAGGGATATAGACTTCCCATTTGTCGCCCACGCACATCTGCTGCATGGCGACAATCCAACCCTCGATAAGGTCGCAGAGGCGGATGGCCAACGGAACACCGCCGCGGCTGCTGTCAAACTTCTTGCCATTGATGGTTCGCCCCGTATAGTGGGCAGTGACGATGCTTCTGGGCGTAGGATGCCTTCCGTCAGCCTTGCCCTCTGCCAACACCTTATAATAGATGCCTTTGGGAAGCGGCTTTACGCCCTCCTCCTGTGCTTTTGCCGTAAGCCAATCCTTGTTGGCTTGTGCGTATTCTCTTTTGTTCATGTTCAAATATATAGAAATGAGGTCATCATTGCTTGCAGAGACAGGGGATTTCAGATGCCGGACTCTTGGATTATCTTTTATCTCACAGAGAACTGTCTCTCAAGCTCCAACAAAAATGCTTTCTTCGCCAACCCTCCCGCAAAGCCAGTCAGGGAATGGTCAGTGCCAATGACGCGATGGCAGGGGATAAGCACGCCGATGCCATTGGCACCAATGGCTTGCGCCACGGCTCTCACGCCCTTCGCATTGCCCACCTTCCCGGCAATCTCCATATAGCTCCTTGTCTCTCCGTATGGGATGTCGAGCAAAGCCCTCCAGACCCGCAACTGGAAATCTGTGCCGAAAGGGCGCAGCGGAATGTCGAACTTCCTGCTGTTGCCTGCGAAATAGTCATCCAGCTGCCTCATGGCCTGTTCGAGAACTGAGGAAGATGCCATTCTGAAATCAGCCTTCACATATCGGCCTATCCTGCGCTTATTGCGCTCGGCACAAGGCATTCCATTCCAATCACACAGACACAACTCATTGCCCACCGACGCCAAGATGAGTTCTCCACAGGGTGAGGGGTAATATTGTAAGCAAACCTTTTGCGCAGTCATAGTGAACCTTTTGACAGTGAGCATTTACCAGACCTGCCTGAAGCGAATATCCGTTGCTGGCCTATTTTGCCTGATTGCGCTGCAACCATTCTGCACGGCGGGCATCGGGCAGATGCTTCACCTTGAAGTCGGAGAAGCGCGCCTTGAAGCCTTCGCCGTCGGGGCAGGCTGCCACCGGGCCTACCATAAGCGGATGGTTGTCTTGCATCCAGAGAGTGCGCATCATGGTGTATGTCTTGTCGTCGAAACTGTAGAAGAGTTCGATGGCATCCAGGCGTCTGACGGCTTTCAGCCACAGATGCGGAATGGGATTTTCGAGGGGGACGACGCTCCAATCAGAAGTGTGGTGGGTGACGACGGCAGAGATATTGAAGAGTCCATCTACATATTCAATGCCAAACTTCACATAGTTTTCATGATCCAGCCGAATCATCATGCCCGCTTGGTCAAACCGCTCGCGATAATCTCCGCTGACTTTCAGCTTGGCCTCGAACTCTCCGCCATAGACACCATAGAGGAAAGGGCCGTCATCCACGGTGAAGCCGTAGTGGGAGATACGCCAAAAGTCGGTCTTGGCAGGCACATCCATTTCGAGCACCCCATCTTGGACGCTGTACGATTCGGGCTCGTTGAACCATTGCATCTTGTCGAAATGCTGCGATTGGGCAGTTAGGCAGGAAGCTGCAAGCAGCGTCGTGGTCAGTGCTGCCTTCGAGAATCTTGATGCCAAGAGAGTCGTTTGAGGATTTACTGTCATACAAAGAAAAAATAAGAAGGAAGAAAATCTGGTTTGCATGGGGAGGGATGGGTTTAAGGGATGATTGCGCGAGCATTTACAGGAATAGCAGGAACTACCCCACAGACGCGCTGCAAAGGTACGCCACTTTTGACGAATGGGCAATAGTGATTTTTCACTATGATGGGAGCAAAAAATCCATGGACCTGCAGCAGTGCTGCGATGTTCAGAATCAGGAGCCTCCCCCCTCTGACTATAAGCTGGCTATGCCTAACTTTTCTGCCACCACGATAGCCTCAGCCGTGTTTTGGCAATGGAGCTTTCGCAGGATGTTCTGACGATGATTATTGACGGTGTTGATGCTAATCTCCAGAGCATCAGCTATCTGCTTGCTGGCCTTCCCCTTGCTGATGAGCAGCAATATCTCGCGTTCGCGGTTGGAGAGCAGTCCTTTGAGTGGGGTGACCGAGATGTTTACCAGTGTCGCATCTATTGAATGCACGATGCCAGTAGCTCCGCCATCCTGCCCAGCGGCGGTGTAAAGACAAAGAGCCAGCCGCACATGGCCCGCAGCGTCGAAGTCGAGGTAGAAGATACGATGGCGGATGAAGTGCATGCCGCCCTGCGCATCCATCAGGCGCAAGCAGTGTTGCAGATAATAGTCCGCCCTGTGCTCCGCCCTTTGTTGTTTCTGAAACGCGAGGAAGCGCATCTCCCATGCTATTTTCTCAGCCAGATCGTCGGGGTGTATGCGTCCTATCAGCGTCTTTTCCCAAATGGACTCCACTTCCTCGCAATCTTTTCCCAATCCCAGCCTTTCGCCCAAATGTCCGTAGCAGACGTAGCTTTTGCCATACGGCATATTGCTCAACACCGCCACGGCATTTTCAGCCATGCAATAGTGGCGCGCCACTATCATCGCCTCGCCATAGCGTCGTGCGAAGCCCTCATCGCACCCGAAGTCGTGGTTACGCAGTTGATGGTCCAGCTCCGCCTTCTTCGCAGCAGGGGCAAAGCCTCTTCTCTGTGGAGTATGGAATGATTGCATACGGATATGGTTATTCAGCGCAGTAAGTGTTTTCAGGTAGGTTCTATAAATTAGTTTTCAATGTAAGCCAGTGTTTCTGTTTTACTTGGACGTCTTCACGCCTCTCGCACCGTATCTTTTTGTCTTTCATTCAGTCACGTAGCCCACTACGCTCCCTCGTGAAAAAACAAAAACCTACGGCACGATAGTCGCAAATACATCGCAAGCTAATTGATAGAACCTACCTTCAAAGTATCTTCACCGGCAAATCCGCTGTGAGGTTCAAGCGTTTGACTCACATGGGCGGAAACCGAGCATACGAACGCAGCGGAAAGTCCGCTCCCTCCCGGTCAGGGGTTTAACATCTTCAGCAAAGTTCCCGTGGGGCAGACGAATCGGCAATACGGCCTGCTGACAAAGAGGCTGGCAACAAGAAACACAGCTGCCACAATGATGACGCCCCATGCTGCCGACTGCCAGATGAAGGCGGTGAAGAGCTCGTAGTCCATCCATTCCAGGAAGATGCCCGTCCATGCCAGCAGCATCAGTATGCCCCACAGCACGCGGCGGAACCACTTCAGACGGTCAGCCCATGCTTTCGGGAGCGAGAACTTCCGACGATTCAGGCTGCCCATGAGTTCTTGCGCCGAGCCCAGCGGACATCCCCATGCGCAGTAGTGACCGGGGCGTCCGAAGAGGGGATAGAGGAATGCCGTGGCGAGCAGCACCATCAGCGCAAGGTCAGCACTCGTGAAACCGTTGGCGAGGAAACCTACGACGGAGGAGTAGCTGACGAAGGTGCCGGAAAGCAGCCCGAGGAAGAAAACATTGCACCCCAACTGCACGCGGCGATACAGCCTGCCCTTCACGAACAGGGGCAGGACGGCCATGCCTACTGCCGTCAGCAGGGCGAGCAGGGCTGTGGGGCTGAGGGGATTGCGGTGAGCGCGGACGATGTAGGCATGATTGTCCAGCTCGCTGAGGCTGCGCCCGATGTTTTCTATCACCGCGTTCGAAGACAGTGTGGCTCCCGTGAGGGCATCCACCTTCATCGTCCGCGCCTCATCGAGTGTCTTGCCGATGTAGCGTCCCACGATGTCCTGCTCCACTCTTTCCATGAAAGAGGGAGTCTCGTCATTGTCGAGCAAGGCTATCTGCCGGATTTTCCCCTCCTTCACATAGAGTTTCAAGGGGGTTGGTCCGCCATATCCCTGCACATCGTGGGCCAGACGAGTGGTGTTTACCACGATTTCGCCCTCGTCCGTCATGCTGACCGCGGTGGTATCAGCATCGGCGGTTGTCCTGAATCCCTGATTGAAGAGTCTGCCATAACGGGTGAGGCTAATGACCGACAGCATCAGCATACAGGTGGCCAGCACGGCAAGTCGTGCTGCCACTCCGGCGCGCTTATTTCTCATGCCTTCTTACATATATATAGGAGTGTCTGACGTATATTTTGCAAAAGTAGCGAATAATCCATTGTACGCCAAACTTCCGTCCTCATTTTTTCTCCATGATGTTCACATCTTCTGCAGCATTACCAATGTCCGATACCTGACGGCATCGGACATTGGTAATGGCAGACACTAATCCATGTGACCACATTGAAGGGTAAAAATGACCATGTTGAGGGGTAAAAATGGTCAGAATGAGGGCAGGAAATGACCACTTGCGAGGCTGCGCCCATCTGCAAGATTCCGGCAATTCAGGTGAACGGCAATCGATGCTCAGGCCCACGGAAAGGATTCCGTTGTCTCTGCTGCCATACAAAAGGGACACAAAGGGCAGGGGGAATACATTTTTAAGGACGCGAAGAAATGGGATGTGGGATTTTGTATGTAATTTTGAAGGGGAAAAACACGGCGTCAAACAGGCCGTGCTGCCACTTTTGCCTTTGCATTGCAAACAATCGTCGTTATCTTTGCACCCAAAGCACTATAGGTAGGCTCTATCAATTAGCTTGCGATGTATTTGCGAGAGAAGACATCCAAGTAAAACAGAAACACTGCCTTACATTGAAAACTAATTGATGGAACCTACCTATATGCCTGAGAAACACACCATCTAATCCCCACAGACTTATGTTTACCTTTGAAAACGCACTGCTCGTAGGTTCGGTTCTCCTGTTCGTCAGCATCATTGCCAGCAAGACGGGCTATCGCTTCGGTGTGCCCACACTGCTGCTCTTCCTCCTCGTCGGCATGATTTTCGGCAGCGACGGGCTCGGACTGCAGTTTCACGATGCCGGCGAAGCACAATTCATCGGCATGGTGGCACTGAGCGTCATCCTGTTTTCGGGCGGCATGGACACGCGCTATGAGGACATTCGCCCCGTCGTCGGGCCCGGACTGATGCTTTCCACCCTCGGTGTCCTCTTCACCGCACTCCTGACTGGCGGATTCATCTGGTGGCTGGCGGGACTGCCTTGGACGAACATTCACTTCGGACTCGCCTCATCGCTCCTGCTCGCTGCCACCATGTCGTCCACCGACTCTGCATCCGTCTTCGCCATCCTGCGCACACAGAAAATGTCGCTGAGCCATCATCTGCGGCCGATGCTCGAACTCGAAAGCGGCAGCAACGACCCCCTGGCTTACATGCTGACCATACTGCTCATACAATGCGTCACGGCTGAGGGGATGACCGTGGCAGACATTGCGCAGACGCTCGTCATGCAGATGGCCATCGGCGTGGCGATGGGCTACCTCTTAGGCCGTCTGGCGGTGTATGCCCTCAATCATCTCAACATCGACAACCATGCGCTCTACCCCATCCTGCTCCTTTCGTTCATCTTCTTCATCTTCGCCTTCACTGACCTGACGGGGGGCAACGGATACCTGGCGGTCTATCTCGCCGGCATGATCGTGGGCAACAGCCGCTTCTGCTATCGCCGCGAAATCAACACCTTCATGGACGGGCTTTCGTGGCTCTGCCAAATCTGCATGTTCCTCTGTCTGGGCCTGCTGGTCAATCCCCACGAAATGCTCGATGTGGCAGCCGTGGCCATGCTCGTCGCCCTGTTCATGATTTTTGTGGGGCGTCCGCTCAGCGTCCTCCTCTGCCTCCTGCCCTTTGGCCGCAGGGTGAACCGCCGCGCGGGGCTGTTCGTCTCGTGGGTGGGACTGCGCGGGGCTGTCCCCATCATCTTCGCCACTTATCCCGTCGTGGCAGGCGTGCCGCAGGCCTCCCTTATATTTAATATTGTGTTCTTCATCACCATCGTCTCCCTCATCGTGCAGGGGACGAGCATCGGATGGGCAGCGCGGAAGCTGGGGCTCGCGCAGCCGCTCCCCAAGACGGGGAACGACTTCGGCGTGGAACTCCCGGAGGAGACGGGCACCGAACTCTCCGAAATGCTCCTTACGCCCGAACTTCTGGCTCAGGGCGACACGCTGCGCACGATGGCACTGCCGAAGGGCAAGCTGGTGATGATGGTGAAGCGGGGCGAGAAATACCTCGTCCCCGATGGGGCGCTGCGGCTCCTGCCCTACGACAAGCTCCTTCTTATCAGCAGTCAGACGCCGCCGCAAGCCCATCCGCCCGCAGCTTCACCCTCCGCCGAATAGCCTCCGCATGGCCCCTGCCCTTCGCACACACCCCCCATATTGCGCAATACCATGCTAAAGAAAGGACAGAAATGGCTATTTTCGTAGAAAAACTTGAAAAACTTGGGAGTTTTCAAAAATAAATGCTTACCTTTGCCGCATCTTTTTAGCCTTAGGTTGCCATTCTGAGCCTTTAAGCCAAAACGCGTCAGGCCTGCGTATGACATCGCAGGCCCACGTGCCGACTCCCTATGTGCAGCGTGGTCCATGCAGACCGTGCGACTTAGGGTGCTCCTTTTGCGCACACCCTGCGGCACGCCCCCCGTTCGGAGAGGGAAATGCTGCGCGGGCGATGCTCACGGCTTCCTATCCGCAAGCACACACACACACTTCACACCTGCCATCCACCGCGCCAAGAAGCCTACGCCGATGCTTCATGGCGTGGAGAATGGCGTGAAGTATTCTCTTGCCACATATAAATTCGTTATATAACTTCAAACAATGAAAGCAACGACAGTAAAACCCGCAGAGGGTAAACTCGGAATTCTGGTCGTCGGCAACGGTGCCGTCGCAACAACATTCATGACTGGCGTGTTTATGGCCCGCAAGGGTTTGGCAAAGCCCGTGGGCAGCATGACGCAATACGACAAGATGCGCGTGGGCAAGGGTGCTGACAAGCAGTATCTCCACTATGCCGACATCGTGCCTATGGCTTCGCTCGACGATATCGTCTTCGGAACGTGGGACGTTTATCCGCAGAACGCCTTCCAGAGTGCCATGTATGCCGAGGTACTGAAGGAGAAGGACATTCTCCCTGTCAAAGACGAACTGGAGCAGGTGGTGCCCATGAAGGCTGCCTTCGACAAGAACTTTGCAAAGCGTCTTGACGGCGACAACGTGAAGGACTGCAAGACTCGCTGGGAAATGGTAGAGGCCCTGCGTCAGGACATCCGCCAGTTCAAGGCTGAGCACGACTGCGCTCGCATCGTAGTGCTCTGGGCTGCATCGACGGAAATCTATGTGCCCGTCAATATGGAGGTTCACGACACGATGGCTCACCTGGAAGAGGCCATGAAGGCCAACGACACGAAGAACATCGCACCCTCCATGTGCTATGCCTACGCCGCACTTGCTGAAGGCGCACCCTTCATCATGGGAGCTCCCAACACCACCGTGGACATCCCCGCCATGTGGGAAATGGCAGAGAAGACCAAGATGCCTATCGCCGGCAAGGACTTCAAGACGGGCCAGACGCTCGTCAAGTCGGGATTCTCCCCCATCCTCGGCACTCGCTGCCTCGGCCTGAGCGGATGGTTCTCCACCAACATCCTCGGCAACCGCGACGGACTCGTGCTCGATGAGCCCGACAACTTCCGCACGAAGGAGGTGAGCAAGCTCTCTACGCTCGAGACTATCCTCAAGCCCGAAGACCAGCCCGACCTCTACACGGACTACTACCACAAGGTGCGCATCAACTACTATCCTCCCCGCAACGACAACAAGGAAGGATGGGACAACATCGACATCTTCGGATGGATGGGCTATCCCATGCAAATCAAGATTAACTTCCTCTGCCGCGACTCTATCCTCGCCGCTCCGCTCTGCCTTGACCTCTGTCTGCTCTCTGACCTCGCCGCCCGCGCTGGTCGCTACGGCATTCAGCGCTTCCTGAGCTTCTTCCTCAAGTCGCCTATGCACGACTACACGAAGAACGAGGAGGCTGTCAATCACCTCTATCAGCAGTACACCATGCTCAAGAATGCCATTCGCGAGATGGGTGGCTACGAGGCTGACGAAGAAATCGACTAATCCCCCCCTCATCTTCCTGCCGGGGATTCCCCCCTGACAGACACACAAACAGCGCCCCGCCTGCCGACTCTGGCATGCGGGGCGTTTTTTTCTTCTCCTGCGGCAGCTCCAGGCACTGCTCCACGCACTGCTCCACGCATTTTTTCTTCACGCACTTTTAACCTCGCTGCATTTTCTTCATCATATAGACAAACGCCCCTCAAACGAAGCCCAATGGAAAGCCCTGACACCGACTCCCGGATTATCCGTATGCTCCGCAGTGAGAGCATGAAAGAGAATGGCTTCCGACTGCTCACAAAGACCTATGGCGAACGGCTCTACTGGCACATACGCCGCATCGTCATCAGCCACGATGACGCTGAAGACGTGCTGCAAGAGACTTTCATACAAATCTTCACAAAGTCTGCCACCTTCAAAGGCAACGCCGAACAACTCGCCGCTTGGCTCTACCGCATCGCCCTCAACGAAGCGCTAATGCACCTGCGACGCCAGACGCACTTCTTCCAGAGCATCGACGATGTCAATCCGCTGCTGCTCGAAAAACTGGAAGCTGCCGAGACCCACGATGGCGATGCTGCCGAACGACTGCTGCAAAAGGCATTGCTGCAACTGCCCACCACGCAACGCACCACATTCATCATGCGCTACTATGATGAGATGACCTACGAACAGATGGCGGCAATCACGGGCAAGAGCATCGGAACACTCAAGACGAACTATCACTATGCAACGGAACGTATCAAACAGTATATCCAAGCCCATCATGACAGTATCTAAACCTTCATCCAAGCCCTTCAGCGAACCGCCTGCCTACGTAGAGCAACTGGTGGAACGCTGCACGGAGAATGCGCTGCGGCAGGCTCCCCTTCGGCAGCAGCACCGCCGCCTGCAACTGCGCCGCCGCTTCATGGCAGCCGCAGCCTCCATCGTCATCATCGTCGGCGTAGGCTTCACCCTGCCCACGCTCCGACAGCAACTTCTGCCAACGGCACAAACGGCGGCGATGCAAGCGGATGCCAACGCACTGGAGAACTATCTGGCAAGCATCTCCGACGAGGAAGCCCAGCTCCTCACGGACTACGAGGTGGAGGAGTTCGTGGAATATTGATGCCCCTTGCCTCTACCGTATGCCTATTGTTCTCAACAATCCTGACACATCATTTCTAAACAAAACTTACCATCATGAGACACACCATTCAATTCCTTCTCGCACTCTTCTTCGCCATCTCTGCCGCAGCCATAGCCCGGCCGCAGCAGCCACGCCACGAGCGCAACCGCGAAGAGGTGAACCAGCAATTGTTCGAGGCTAAATGCACGGAGATGTGCTGCCGCCTGAAACTTACGGACGACCAGAAGGCGAAGTTCGTGCCGCTCTACAAAGAGTATGATACCAAAATCCGACAGGTATGGCATAAATATCGCGTCGCGAAAAAGGATGCCACCAGTGCCGAAAAGGAGAAGATGCACATCAAGCGTCAGCAGAAAGTGCAGGAGGTGCGCCTGAAGTACATCGACGATTTCAGCAAAATCCTCACAGAAGAGCAGTTCAGCCAATTCCTCAGGATTGAGAAGGAGATGCAAAACCGCGTCATGCTTCGCAAGAATGCAAGGGGAGGCAAACGCCCTCGCCCAGCCCATGACAAAAACGCCCGGCAACCCGCTAATCCCTAAACATTCCTTCATCGAAAAGGGGGGTGTGTCAGTTGAATCTGACACACCCCCTTTATATATATATTATATAAGGAGACAGGGAAGAATTATTCCTCACCCATAGGGCAAACGAGCTTGTAGCCCTGACCGTGGATGTTGATGATTTCAACATCGGGGTCGTCCTTGAGGAAACTGCGGAGCTTGGCGATATAGACATCCATGGAGCGGGCCTTAAACTGTCCCTCTTCCACCCAGATGGTGCTGAGGGCATATTCGCGCTGAAGGATATCGTTGGCATGCTTGCAGAGGAGAGCAAGAAGCCCGTTCTCCTTCGTAGTGAGCTTGCGGCTGCCTTCAGGACCGCTGAGCACCTGCTTCATGCTGTCGAAGTTGTACTTTCCGATGACGAAACGCGTCTGGTCGCGGTTGCGCTTGATGGAGGTGCGACGCAGGATAGCCTCGATGCGGAGAGTAAGCTCCTCCATGGAGAAGGGTTTCGTGATATAGTCGTCGGCTCCCATCTTGAATCCTTCGAGGATGTCGTCGCGCAGATTCTTTGCTGTGAGGAAGATGATGGGCGTCTCGCTATCGGTGGCACGGATTTCGCGTGCGAGAGTGAAACCGTCTTTCTTCGGCATCATGACGTCGAAGATGCAAAGGTTGAAACTTCCGCTGCGGAAAGCAATGAGGCCGGCTTCACCATCTACGCAGAGGAGGGTTTCATAGCCTTTGGCCTGGAGATATTCGCGAAGAAGCATGCCGAGGTTCTCGTCGTCTTCGCAGAGTAGGATTTTATAAGAGTCAGACATAATTAGAAAAGTATTTAGAGATATTCTACAAATGATTGCAGGAAAAGGGGCGTGTGGGGCTTTTACCACGGACGGATGAGGGGATGGAGTTCAGCCGCCATGGATTTTGCAGGGCAGCATTGTCAGCCGACGGCATCCATCAGGGGGAGCTGGATGACGAAGGTAGTGCCTTGCCCATAAACGCTCTCGGCGTGGATGCTACCACGATGGCCCTTGATGACGGAACTAACGTAGGCAAGACCGAGGCCGAAACCTTTTACATCATGACGGTTGCCCGTGGAGACACGATAGAAACGGTCGAAAATGCGTTTGAGGTCTTCCTTCTTGATGCCAATACCATTGTCGGAAATGAGGATTTTCAGATAACGTCCCTCATTGACTGTTCGGATGTCGATATGCAGAGGCGGACAGTTCTCATAGCCCAGGCCTGGACTCTTATGGTATTTCAGGGCATTGTCGAGGAGATTGAAGATGACGTTGGTGAAGTGCATCTTGTCGGCACAGATAATGGGGTCGGCAGCTTCAAGGTGCGTGGCAATCGTTCCGCCCACGTTCTGCACCTTGAGGGTGAAGGTGGAAGCCACGTCCTCTATGATACTGTTGGCATCGAGCTCATCCATCTTGAAGGTTGCTGCCCTGCCATGCTCGAAAAGGCTCGTCTGCAACACCTTATCCACCTGAAATCGCAGCCGGCGACTCTCATCGCCGATGATGCGTGCGAGATTTCGGAGCATCGCCTCGTTCTTCGCCACGATGGGGTCAGAGAGCATCTGCGCAGCAAGGGAGATGGAGGAGATGGGGGTCTTGAACTCGTGCGTCATATTGTTGACAAAATCGTTCTTCATCTCCGTCAGACGTTTCTGTCGGAATATGATGTAGATGCTGTAGATAAAGACGACGAGGAGGATGAACGTCAGGACGAGGGCTGGAACGAGGAGACTGACAGTGGCGAAGATATACGCCTTGCTGTCGGGGAAGTGGACATAGATGATGGCCTGACCGCTGGGCGGGTCGGCGGGGAAGAGCACTTGCGAATAGACCGTGGTGCGCTCAGGGTCTTCGTAGTCAATGCAGCGATAAAGTTCGCGCCCATCGTAGGTGGTGACGCGGAAATGATACTTGGAGGTCACGTGGTAGCGTTGCAGAAGTTGCTGCATGGAGCGGTCGAGCTCCTCGTAATTCACTCGCCCCTCAATGGGACGCAGGAGGGGCTTATAGCCGATGGAATAAACGACATCGGTGAGGAGTTCCTGCTGATGGAGCACCCGCTGACGAAGACGCTCCTGACGCAGCAATCTGTCTTGCTCCTTCTTCAGCGTCCCACTCGTGGTAACACCGTTCTCAGGCGACTTTGAAGTATTGACCTTGTCAATAGAATCCCTGATGGCAGCAAGTTCGCGCTGAGCTCGCTGCTGGAGCATGCTGTCAGAAAGCTCGATTTCCTTTTCGACGGCAGCGCGCACCTCGTTCATCTCTATATTATAGGCAGTGCGGGCAAGAACACGTCCGACTACGCCATCAAACTGCGCTTGACGGGCCTCGACGACCTCATCAAAATAACGCATCTGCGTATAGATAAGTCCGATGAAAGTGAATGCCATTATAATGGCAATGGACCATATTGTTCTCTTTTTCATGAAGCAAAATTACGTTCATGAGGCAAAATTACGCCTTCAGGCGTTGTCGGTGTGGGAAAGTGTAAAAAAAAAATCTGAGGTAAGGCATAATTTGTAAAAATCAAGGGGCGAAGTTGCGAAAAACGCAAGTAAGGCCTTTACCTTCTTTTACCATTTTACGGCATTTTGTGGCGTTAGGAAATAGAAAAGGAGGGAAACTTTGGGAGAAAGCTAAAAAAGAAAGGGACTCGGGACAACAAATGCCAAAGAAAATTGTAAATTTGCGGCGTATAGTAGCACGGCTGACAGCAAATTTTGCCGAAACTGAATGTTTCCTGAAACTGGCACGGCATCGTTCCACTGACGCTTTTACCACGTTTTACTCCTCTATATATTATATATGACGCGCCATCTCCGCACTCTCATTCTCGCCCTCGCTCTCTTCTCTTCGCTCTCAGCTATGAGCCAGAGCATCTCCGTCTATGCCAAAGACGGTGGGCGGCATGACTACCAGACGAAAGACATTGAAAGCATCGTCTTCACGGATGCCGACCCGCTTCCGCTGACTCAACCTTCAAATGTGGAGGCCGTGGACCTCGGGCTGAGCGTGAAATGGGCCAGTTGCAATCTGGGAGCAACGAAGGAGACTGAACCGGGAGCTTACCTTGCATGGGGTGAGACGGCAGAGAAGTCAGTTTACGACTGGACCACCTATTTCGATGCTGACTGCACGGCGACGGACGCGCTGATATGCGGCTCGCCCCAGGATGCAGCCTATGAGGCATGGGGCGGCCCGTGGCGTTTGCCGACATTGACTGAGATGCAGGAACTCTGCGAACGCTGCACGTGGATATGGCAGACGAAGAACGGCGCGGTGGGATGCCTCGTGACTGGGCCAAACGGCGCATCCATCTTTCTCCCTGCTGCTGGCGTGAAGCAGGGCAGCGACACGTATCTTCCCGCAGCCTTCGGAGCTTATCTGACGGGAACGCGCGATGCCACGAACCGCTACTATGCGCGCTCACTGGTGTTCTATAAAGATGCCTCGCACTGGATTGACACGCATCTGCGCGACTATGGCCAGCTGCTGCGTCCGGTCAGACGATAAGGAAAAGATAAAGCAACTGCTGCGAACAGGAGTCCTTTCGGATTTCCCGTTCGCAGCAGTTTTTTGTTGCAGCGCATTTGGCAGGAAAGCATTTCCACGATGTTTTTTCAAGGCCGACACGCCTGACAATCCGCTTCCTCCGCGTTTTTCGTGGAGAAATGATTACTTTGCAGCCTGTTCATAGCCCGAACTTCAGGCTTTCATAGCGGCGAGCTTATTGCGCACAGGGTTGGCATACATCGTGAGCATACACTCGCGGAGGAAGGCCTCATCCTTGCCGGGGATGTCTATCTTCTTCAACTGGCCAGCAAGGTATTTTTCAAAGACCGCCTTATCGGCAGCCGTGTATTTGTCAGCAAACTCTTGGGTGCCAGACAGCCAATCGGCAGCGATATAGTTGCCCGGGAAGAGCGTGTAGCCTTTGTGAATCTCGCGATCCATGCGGCGTGCCACCTCGTCGAAGAAGTAGCCATCGGGGATGCCCTCAAGCTCATCGAGCCAAGTGTCAATGCAGGGAGCACACTCGTAGGCGACGCGTCCCTTGAAACCCATGATGCCCGTCTTCATATTCTCCAAATCGTCCTTGCGGCTCTTGCGATACATCGGATTGTCGCGCTTGAGCTGGAACTCCTTGGCTTTGAGATAATCGCAGGGGTCATACTCATAGCTAATCGTGAGAGGCACGATATGCAGCGATTTCAGGCTTTCGATGAAGGTGCCTTCGCCTCCCATCGAGAGCATCTTCAACACGGAGGGCTGCGTGCGGTCGCTGCTGTCCTTCGCGCGCCCCTCGCGCTGTGCAATCCATATGTTCTCGCGCTTCTCAGCGACGGCGAAGTGGATGTATTCGCTCATGAGTTGGCTGCTCTTGTACATCTCGCGCGGCGTGAGGCTTCGGCGCACAATGAAGGCCTTGTTCAGGCGCACCAGCTTTTCTATCCAGGGATAGATCAGGAGGTTGTCGCCAATGGCAATCTCCACCGTCGTCTCAAATTTCTCGCGTATGAGGAGATAGTCGAGCAGTGCGCTGTCGAGCACGATGTCGCGATGGTTGCTGATGAAGGTATAGCGCCCCTTGGTGTCGGGGAGGGGATGTCCGGTGAAGGAGATAGACGTCATGCAACGCCGAATGACGGATTCGACGATGGGACTCATAAACTTGATTTGAAATCCTAGCAGCGTCTTCACTCCTGCCAGTTTGAACGCCATCTTCAGCATTCCGCTGCGCGCAAACTTGGGCAGCCAAGGCACGTAGCCCTTGATGAGCCGCGAGAACTGACGGTCGGAAATCAATTCTTGAAAGGCTTGCTTGACCTCTTCGTCATTGTACGGGCGTATGGGGTCGAATTTTGCTGGAATTTTCATGGTGGTTAGGTGGGGGGAAGGGTGTGAGAGTTGGGAATTTTGCAAGCGCGAGGGGTCAGTTCTGCAAGCGTCCTTCAATGATTTCGCTCAGCACATCTTTGATTTCGAACTCAGAGGCTCTCACTTGCTGGGGGATGAAGCTGGCGGGCGTCATGCCGGGAGTGGTATTGATTTCGAGCAGATTGATTTGTTCGTTGCCCGCCTCGCCGGAGAGAATATAGTCAATGCGGATAATGCCATAGCATCCCAGGAGATTGTAGATGCTTCGGGTCAGCGCGCCTACGCGTTCTGCCGTTTGCGGGGCAATTCGTGCCGGAGTAATCTCGTCGCTCTTGCCTTCGTATTTCGCTTCGTAGTCAAAGAACTCCACATCCTTCACCACCACCTCCGTAATGGGGAAGGTGCAAGGCGTTCCGTCGAGTCGGCGGAAACAGCCGCAGGTGATTTCCGTACCCGTCAGCAGGCGTTCTATCATGACTTCATCGCTCTCCTGCATGGCTTTGTCAATGGCAGGAGCCAGTTGCTCAGCAGTCTTCACCTTGGTGACGCCGAAGCTCGAACCTCCCGCATTGGGTTTCACAAAGCAGGGGAGTCCGAGACGACTGATGATGTCGGCATCTGCTGGCCGCGGCATGCCCCGGCGTACGAGGATGCTGTCAGAGACATGCACTTCGGGGAAGGCGCGAAGGAAATTGTTGAGAGCAAACTTATTGAATGTCAGGGCTTCCACGAGCACGCCACTCGTGCTATAGGGCACCCCGACGATGTCAAGGTAGCCCTGCAAGATGCCGTTCTCGCCGGGCGTTCCGTGGATGGTGATGTAGGCAAAGTCGAAGGTATAGCGTGTGCCGTCGTAGGTAAAGCTGAAATCGTTGCCATCAATGGGGCAAACCGTGGCTCCGGCATCGTCGTGCTGCGCATAGGGCTGCCCGTCGGCTCCCACCACGACGTTCATCGTGCGGCCTTGCTGCTCCACCAGATAGCAATCATATTTTTCACGATCCATGAATGACAGGATTCCACCTGCGCTGCGCAGGCTGACATCGTGCTCGGAGCTGTCGCCTCCGGCAACGATTGCAATACGTTTTTTCATAACGAAGGGTTGTGCCAAGTAGGTAATGAAAATTATTTTACAGGAAGCATCGTAGGAATTATTATGGTTTGTATGTCTGAACGCTCTCTTTGGCGCATCTTTTAGCCTTGAAAACAGTCACATAGCCTGCCATGCTCCTTCATTTCAAGCCTAAAACCTAACATAAAAATCATTTTCATCACCTACCTATAAAGATTTTTCTACAGGAATATTCAATATCTGTTAGCTATTTGCAGCAGACGGCGCAGAACGTCTGGCAGCAGCCGTATAGTTGCGCCATTTTTCTATCAGTGCCGCCATATCTTCTGCCACGGGGGAATCAAAATCCATTTCCTGCCCAGTGGTAGGATGTCGGAACCCGAGGGTCTTGGCGTGCAATGCCTGACGCGGGCAGAGGTTCATGCAGTTGTGTATGAAACTATTGTATGACGAACTGCGGGTTCCCCATAAGATTTGGCAACCGCCGTATCGCTCATCAGCAAAGAGGGGATGTCCGATGTGGCGCATGTGCGCCCGGATTTGATGGGTGCGCCCCGTCTCAAGAATGCACTCCACGAGAGTGACGTAGCCGAAACGCTCCAAGACGCGGTAGTGCGTGACGGCGGGCTTTCCCACCTCGCTTTCCGGCGGAAACACCGACATCTGCAAGCGGTCGGAGGGATTGCGGCCGATATTGCCTTCTATGCGCCCCGTGTCTGCCGCCACATTGCCCCACACCAAGGCGTGATAGCGGCGGCGCGTAGTCTTGTTGAAAAATTGTGCGCAGAGCTTCGTTTTTGCCTCGGGAGTCTTGGCAACGACGAGCAGTCCGCTGGTGTCCTTGTCGATGCGATGCACGAGTCCGACGGTGGGGTCGTTGGGGTCGAAAGCGGGATTGTCGCGCAAATGCCATGCAATGGCGTTCACCAAGGTTCCGCTATAGTTGCCGCACCCAGGGTGTACGACGAGTCCGGCAGGCTTATTGACCACGATGACGGCGTCATCCTCATATATTATATTAAGGGGGATATCTTCCGCCTCGATAGTCGTCTCGTGTTTCGGGCGGTCGAGCATGAGCGTGATGACATCGCCGGGCTTGACGCGATAGTTGGACTTTACGGGTTTTCCGTTGGCAAAGATGCACCCCGCGTCTGCCGCCATCTGCACGCGGTTTCTGGAAGTGTCGTGTATGAGATTGATGATGAACTTATCGACGCGGAGAAGTTGCTGCCCCTTGTCTGCCACGAGTCGCCAATGCTCATACATTCCCTCATCGCCCTCGTCGGTGTCGTCCGTCAGCGCGGGGGGCGGCGGAATTTGTACGGGTAGTTCTTCTGTCGCGCTATTCATAGATTCCTTGGTCAAATTCAGTTTCCTGTTCGATCACCCATTCCAGCGAGTCGTCGCCGATGAAGGTGTCTTCCGTAATGCCGTTTCCGGCCACGATGGTGATAGGGTCTTCCACGCTGATGCGCTCGCCGTAGCGAACTTCCCGCCCACGGATTTCCAGTCGCATGACGAGGTCGAGGTCGCCATCAACGCGCTTCACGTCGCCGAGCCTGAAGCCAATGGCTTTCAGCCTCATTTCTGCCTCTCGGAGCGAGCCATCGACGACGTTTGGCAGGGGAATGGTGCGTGCTTGCGCCGAGTTGATGGTCAGCCGCACCAGTCGGTTTGCCTTCACCTCCGTGCCGGCTTCGATGTGCTGCTCAAGGATGATGTCGGGCGCCATCGTCGTGATATGGCCCGTATCTGAAATCTCAGTCCGCAGTCCGAGTGCTTCGAGTTTTTCCTGCGCCACATCGCTCCGAAGTCCTACGACGCTGGGCACGGTGATGGTCTCGCCGTGGTGGGTGTAATGGCTCAGATAGGCAAGCAGCCCCACTATGATGGCCACGCTCAGGAGGAACATGGCAAGGAGATTGCCCCAGACGATACGGCTCGAAATTTTCTGATAAAATTCTCTGAAGGTCATGGAAAGAGCATGAGTGATGATGCAATAAAACTGGAGAAACTCGGCTGTCCTGCGGCATTGCGCCTGCTGCCTTGCCCTCCTTGTAAGTGGCAAAATTAACGAGATATTGCGAGAGCGCAAAGCAAAAAAGCTGAAAATGTGTTTTTTGTGGCCACTTTTCGTTTCCGTGCGGCAGGAGGAAGTAGCCCCCTACGGTGCGAAACTTCTCCGCAAAGCGAAAAAAAGGGGTGTCTCCAGCAGGAGACACCCCGAAAAATCTCTTTTTACTTCTTGCCGTGTACCTCGTCAGAAACGGTGAGTTTCTTGCGGCCCTTTGCGCGACGGGCGGCGAGAACGCGACGACCATTGGCGGTCTGCATGCGCTGACGGAAACCGTGCTTGTTATTGCGCTTGCGATTGTGCGGTTGGAATGTTCTTTTCATTTTGTGTTATATCGATATAATTATTATTTTCTGCAAATGCTCACGCATTCTTTACGCATTCGGAGCGCAAAGGTAGTAAGAAAACCTTTTCCTGCAAAGTTTTCATCCGTGTTTTTTCCGTTTCGCACGCCCGACGTCGCATTTTTTGCAAAGCCTGTGCGGCATTTTCTCAGCAGCCTTTCGCCTCACTTCGTTCCTGCGCGGAAGCGTTTTGCCTGTTCGGCTATGAGTTCTGCATCGTCGAAATAGTTGATTTTCATGGCTCGCCGCACCTCATCGAGGGTTTGTGCTGCCACATTGCGGGCATCTTCCGTGCCGCGGCGCAGTATTTCATAGACGGCGGGTATGTCTTTCTCCCATTCCGCCCGACGCTGGCGAATGGGCTCCAAGCGGGAGTTGAGGATGTTGTAAAGGAGCTTCTTGCAGGTGCCGTCGCCCAGACCGCCGCGCGTATAGTGTTCCTTCAGTTCGTCGAGGCAGGCATATTCCGGCAGGAAGAGGCTGAAGTCTTCGTCTGTCGAGAAGGCATCGAGATAGGTGAACACGGTGTTGCCCTCCAGGTGTCCCGGCTGCTCGATATGTATATGCTCGGGGTCAGTGTACATGGAGTTCACCTTCTTCTTCAGCTCCTTGGCAGAATCGCTGAGGTAGATGCAGTTGCCGAGGCTCTTCGACATTTTTGCCTTGCCGTCGGTCCCCGGGAGTCGGCAGCAGACGGCATTTTCGGGGAGCATGATCTGCGGCTCCACGAGAGTCGGGCCATAGATATGATTGAAGCGGCGCACGATTTCGGTGGCCTGTTCGAGCATGGGTCGCTGGTCTTCGCCCGCCGGCACGGTGGTGGCCTTGAAGGCAGTGATGTCGGCAGCCTGACTGATAGGATAGGTGAAGAATCCCACGGGTATGCTCTCTCCGGCGAAGCCTCGCATCTGAATCTCGGTCTTCACGGTGGGGTTGCGCTGCAAACGGCTGACGCTCACGAGGTCCATGAAGTAGAACGAGAGTTCGCAGAGCTCCGGTATCTGGCTCTGTATGAAGAGCGTGACCTTCGAGGGGTCGAGGCCCGCCGAGAGATAGTCGAGCGCAACTTCTATGACGTTCTGGCGCACCTTCTCCGGATTATCGATATTGTCGGTCAGTGCCTGCGCATCGGCGATGAAGACAAACATCTTCTTATAGTCGCCCTCGTTTTGCAGTTCTACGCGGCGGCGCAGACTTCCGACGTAGTGTCCTATGTGGAGCCGCCCTGTGGGGCGGTCGCCTGTCAGTATAATCTTTTCGGATGACATGGTATTTTTTGTGTGAAGAGATAACAAATGTGTGTGAAGAGATAACAAAATTGCGTGCAAAACTACGAAGTCTTTTGCAGACCACAAAACTTATACTTCTATTTCTAAGCCGTCGTAGGCAAAATGCACATTATCTGGCAGCATGGTTTCCGAATCTTTCTGCAGTCCTGCCCCGTGGCTCATGTGTATAAAGTAGGTCTGCCGCGCTCCCACGTGCTGTGCGAAAGCCACGGCCTCCTTCAGACTTTGGTGCGTAGGGTGCGGTTCGTGGCGCAAGGCATTGACGACGAGGGTCTCCGTGCCGCGGAGTTTCTGCATCTCTGCCTCTTCCATGCCCGACATATCCGTGATGTATGCCAGCCTGCCGATACGAAATCCCATGATGGGCAGCCGCCCGTGCATCACGCGTACAGGCACTACCGTGAGACTGCCAAGGCTGAAGGGGGCGAAGTCGCACACTTCGTGCATGGTCAGATGGGGCGAACCGGGATAGGGATGCTCGGAAAAACAGTAGAAAAGATTCTTGCGTATGCTTTTCGCCACCTCTGATGCGGCGCATATCTTCACGCTCTGCAGGGCGGAGAAGGGGCGCAGGTCGTCCAGCCCGCCCACATGGTCGTAGTGCTCATGGGTGATGAGCACGGTGTCTATAAGCGGGATGCGATAATGATAGGCTTTCGCCGCCTCCCTCGACTCTGTGATGTTGCAGTGCGCATAGGGGAGGAGGTTTCCGGGCGCCTCCATCGGATGTTCTGCCACGAATCTTAGCATCTGCTGCCTGAAGTCCGGCCCGCAGTCTATGAGTATCAGCCGATTGTCGTCGGTCTGCAGCATTGCCGACGTACGCAGCCGGCCATCGCGGGCATCGTCCGACTTGCACACCGCGCAGTTGCATCCAATTTGGGGCACGCCCGATGAGGTGCCTGTTCCAAGGAAATAAAGTTTCATGGGTGCAAAATTACGAACTTCTCCGTGATTTTAGCGATGTTGCGAGCCATCAAAACATCCGCGCACGCTTGATTTTCACGGAATGACGCGGGAAACGCGGAGTATTCATGGCTGCTGGACCTGAAATCACTGACCGCATTGGCATCATTCACGTTAGTATCGTTATTTACGTTATTCTCGTTATTTACGTTATTATCGTCATCAACGCCATTAACGTTCGTCCTTCCCCTCGTTTTCCATAGTTCGCCTCCAGCCTCGCAGCCGCGCCTTCGCCCTCCACTGTCGTTTCCCTGCGGGGCTGCTGCCATTCTTTTCCCTTCTGCATTGCCGCCGCTTTCCAAGTGGCCATTTTCACCCCTGATTTTGATTGTTTTCAGGCGAAATCTGGCCATTTTCAGGCGGAATGTGGTCACTTCGGGGCGAAAGGCGGCCAGCCCTGGGCGGAAGGCGGCTGGCTTGAGGCGGAAGGTGGCAAGTTGAAGGCGGAAGGTGGCCACTTCGGGGCGGAAGGTGTAGTCGGAATGGGGGCGCGGCATGGTCGTCCCAGTTCTTTTCGCTCATCCTTCGCGCAGCATCCCCCTCATTTCCCTCTCAGCCCTATGGCAAAAAACAAGCCGTACGGAGAAGTCCCATTGCTGAGACCATCCGTACGGCTCTCCTTACGCTTTCATGAAATCCTTTTCGCTAAAAGGAGAATAAGCGACTATCACTTCACAAAAATCTTTTTCACAGTTCCGTCAGGCATACGGACAATGTTCACCTTACCCTTGATGACCTTGTCGCTCTGTACACCCGAAGTAGAATAGATGCTCGTGGGCTGTTCGCCGTCGATCTCGATGAGTCCGATGCCGACGGTCTGCTGCTCATCGATGGCTGCCTGCAACATTTCGTCGATGGCTACCTTGATGTCAGCCACGCTGAAGACGAAGTCGAAGAGATTGCCAGAGGTCTTGGCTGCCTCCACGTCTGCCTTCACGGCATCAATCATAGCTTGGATTTCTTCCGCTCTGTCCTTATAGTTGTCGGCTACGTCCGCACATTCGTTCTCGATGTACTTCACGGTCTCTTCAAGGGCTGCCTGTACCTCGTCCACCTGTGCGGTGTAGTCTGCATAGAGTGCGGTATATTCCTCCTGGGCTGCCTTGGCCTCAGCCTGAATGGCGGCGAGCTCGGTCTCCATAGCCTGAATGGCTTCCTTGGCGGAGGTGAGGTCGGTGGCGTCAGCACCGGCGGCCTTGCTCTCCTCAATGAATGCCTGGACTTCGGCAAGGGCGGCCTCTACGGCGGCCATGCGCTCGGCGAAGTTGTCCTTCACGTCGGGACAGTTGTCCAGCGTCTCCTTCGTGTCAGCGAGGGCGGTGCCGAGCTGTGTCAGTGCCTTGTCGAACTCGGCGTAGGCGAAGTCGTTCTGGGCTGCCTTGGCCTCAGCTTGAATGGCGGCGAGCTCGGTCTCCATAGCCTGAATGGCTTCCTTGGCGGAGGTGAGGTCGGTGGCGTCAGCACCGGCGGCCTTGCTCTCCTCAATGAATGCCTGGACTTCGGCAAGGGTGGCCTCCACGTCGGCCATGCGCTTGGCGAAGTTGTCCTTCACGTCGGGACAGTTGTCCAGCGTCTCCTTCGTGTCGGCGAGGGCGGTGGCGAGCTGTGCCAGTGCCTTGTCAAATTCGGCGTAGGCGAAGTCGCTCTGGGCAGCCTTGGCTTCGGCAAGGATGCTGGCGAGCTCGGCATCCATAGCCTGGAGGGCTTCCTTGGCAGAGGTGAGGTCAGAAGCATCTGCACCAGCGGCCTTGCTCTCCTCAATGAATGCCTTGACTTCGGCAAGGGCGGTCTCGACGGCGGCCATGCGCTCGGCGAAGTTGTCCTTCACGTCGGGATAGTTGTTCAGGGCTTCCTTCGTGTCGGCGAGGTCGGTGGCGAGCTGTGCCAGCGCCTTGTCGAACGCGGCGTAGAGGTAATCGCTCTCAGCAGCCTTGGCATCGGCGAGGATCTGGATGAGTTCGGCATCCATTGCCTGCAGAGCCTCCTTGGCGGAAGTGAGGTCCATGGCGTTCGTGTCGGCGGCCTTGCTCTCCTCGATGAAGCCCTTCACCTCGGCGAGGGCGGTCTCTACGGCGGCGATGCGCTTGGCGAAGTCGTCCTTCACGTCGGGATAGTTCTCCAGGGCTGCCTTCGTGTCGGCGAGGTCGGTGGCGAGCTGTGCCAGCGTCTTGTCGAACTCAGCGTAGAGGTAATCGCTCTCAGCAGCCTTGGCGTCGGCGAGAATCTGGATGAGTTCGGCATCCATTGCCTGCAGAGCCTCCTTGGCGGAGGTGAGGTCCATGGCGTTCGTGCCGGCGGCCTTGCTCTCCTCGATGAAGCCCTTCACCTCGGCGATGGCGGTCTCTACGGCGGCGATGCGTCCGGCGAAGTTGTCCTTCACGTCGGCATAGCCTTCCAGCGCCTCCTTCGTATCGGCGAGGTCGGTGGCGAGCTGTGCCAGCTTCTGCTCGTACTCCATATAGAGGTAGGTGCTTTCTGCAGCCTTGGCCTCTGTGAGAGCGAGCGTCATATTCTGGTCGATGGCTTCGAGGTCTGCCATTCCGAACTTCAGCTCCTGGGCGAGCTTGCCCGCAGCCTTGAAGCTCTTGATGGTATTCTCGAAGTTCTCGATGTCCTGTCCAGCCTTCTCCATCGTGGCGGCATACTGCTGTGCCACATTGGGGAGGTAGGTTTCGATGTATGCCTTCGTGTCTTCGAAGCTCTGCTTCAGTTCTGCCAGCTTCGCCTCGTAAGCGGTGTAGATGATGTCGCTTTGGGCAGCCTTGGCATCGGCGAGAATCTGGATGAGTTCGGCATCCATTGCCTGCAGAGCCTCCTTGGCGGAGGTGAGGTCCATGGCGTTCGTGCCGGCGGCCTTGCTCTCCTCGATGAAGCCCTTCACCTCGGCGATGGCGGTCTCTACGGCGGCGATGCGTCCGGCGAAGCTGTCCTTCACGTCGGGATAGCTCTCCAGAGCTGCCTTCGTGTCGGCGAGGTCGGTGGCGAGCTGTGCCAGCGTCTTGTCGAATTCGGCGTAGAGGTAATCGCTCTGGGCAGCCTTGGCAGCAGCCAGGATTTCGCCGACTTTGTTATCGTAAGCCTGCAGGTCAGGCTCCACTTCGGTGGGCAACTTGTTTGCGTCCTGTCCCTGACGGATGTTCTGCTCCTCCGTATCAAGTGCTGTCTTCACGGCTTCCAGCTGGGGCACATAGGTTTCAGCCACATCCTTGTAGTTGTCCGTGATGGTCTGAATAGCATCGTCGCACTCTTTGCGGACGCCATCGATGCCTTTCAGGAAATCCTCGTAGCAACCATCGATGTAAGCCGAGTTATCGACCTTCACCACCAGTTCCTGTTCGCTAACGATGGATTTGTAATCTCCATCCGTAGCCACGAACTGTCCGAGTTTGATTTCAGAAGTCTTTGTCAGAGCCTTCTCGTCCATTTCCAGTTCGAGCGCGAAGAGCATGCCGCTGTTGCCCGCCCAATTCTCCGTAGAGAAAGCAAAGAGCTGGAAGTTGCCGGTTGACGCATCATACGTGAAGCTCGTACCTTCCGGCAAACGCTCGCCGTAGGTGATGGCATAGTCGCCATATTCATTCTTCACCTTGATCTTCACACCCTCAGGCAGAGAGAGGTTGCCCTCTATGGCTTTGACAGTAGGGGTATTGTCCAGCGAAAGTTCCAACACATACGGACCACCGTCTTCGGCAACCACCAACTCCGAGCTGGCCAGGCTGAACTGCACTTTGGCAGGCCCGGCAACGCTCACCTCAAATTGGTCTTGCGTATAAGTTGTTCCGACAGCTGTAGAAAGCTCGATGCCCGTCACTGAGATATCGCCACCCGCAAAGGTATCGTCTGCCGTCAGCGTCAGGTAGAAGAATTCGGCATCCGCGTTGGCCGTAGTGCGGAAAGGCGTCGGTGGCATGGAGAAGATGAAGATTCGTGCGGTCTTTTCTCCAAGGGCATTGGTTCCGTAATCGAGATTTTTATTGAATGTATGCTTGCCCGGCACAATGCTTTCGCTGTTGGCTGTGGCGGCCTCAGCCGTCACGCCTTTCGGGAAAGTGAAATCAGCCTGGAAGCCACAGATATCACCCGTCTGGTTCAGTCTGACAGGCACCGTAATGGTCTCTCCGGGTTTCAGGGAGAATCCATCCATGCTGATCGTTCCGTCAGCCATTGCCACACTGACACTTCCAGCCATTGCCAGGAAAGCCAGGGCATAGCGGGCGGGAAGGCGGTAGAATGTGGAGTTATTGTTCTTTTTCATAATTGTCTTGGGATATTGTTAGAGGTAGGTTCTATAAATTAGTTTTCAATGTTAGGCAGTGTTCCTGTTATACTTGGATGTCTTCACGCCTCTCGCACCGTATCTTTTTGATTTTCATTCAGTCACGTAGCCCGCTACGCTCCCTCATGAAACTCAAAAACCTACGGCACGATAGCCGCAAATACATCACATCCGACGACAAACCGAGAGCCATCAAGTTTACTTGTATGGCCGAGGTGCGAAGGAGGACGATTTTGTCAAGCTAATTTATAGAACCTACCTTGAAAAAATCATTTTCGAGACGTGGCAATCTGCCTGCGGAAGGCAGAGCCACGTCTCAAAAAGAGTATTACTTCACGATAACCTTCTTGGACGAGCCGTCGTTACCGCGGATGATGTTCACACCGCGCTTGAGTCCATCCATGAGGATACCGCCTACGTTGTAGATCTTCTCCTTCACCTCCTGCGTCATGCTGACGTTGCTCAGACCCGTGGTCTCTCCGGCAGCGATGGCAAGTTCGAAGGCGCGGCCGTAGCTGTTGGCGAAGAGGACGTTGGAGAGGACGATACCCTCACCGTTGTAGTTGTGGTCAACGTTCACATCGAGCCAGAGGAGAGCGCCCTTGCCCGTGTTCATGCCGGCACCCTCAGCGGAAGAGAGGAGGATGCGGTGGCTGCCGTTCTCAAGGTCGTTGCTGAGGAGCGAGAGTGCGCCTGCCATTTCGCCCGTGGTCTCAGCGGCGAGCGTTACGCCCTCGGGGAGTGTGATGTCCATCTGGCAGCCGGCATAGGTCTGCTCAGCGTCGAGCAGGATGCCGATGCGCTGATGAACGCCCTCACCCTCGACGATGATGGAAAGGGCATCGTCGGTAGTAGCGTGAGGAATGGCCACGCGGACGCGTGCGGGAGCAGGAGCGGCATTTGGATTGAGAATCATCTGAACGAGCTTCATGAGGTCAGAGATATCCACACGGTCGTCATTGTTGAGGTCGGCAGCGGCCTTCTGTACTTCCGTTACACCCTCCTCGTGTCCGAGAATGATGTACTGGAGCATAGCGAAGTCAGAGAGCGAAACGTTACCGTTCTCATCCTGGTCGATGTTGCCCGGTTTGTAGGTATCCTTCTGGATATCAGAGTTGAGCTTTTCAGCCTCCTTAAGAATATCCTCAAAGATTGCGATGGCTGCAGGAACATCCTTTCCCACGAAAGTCTCATGGTCATGGTATTCACCGACGGTATTGCCTGCTTCATCTTTAATTTCCTCACCCGTTATTTTTGTTGTGGTATAATATTTCCCGGAACGAATATAATTAAGGTAAAGATTATAGATGAAGTTATATGCAGCAGAGGCTTGCTGTATCAATTCGTCACATTTAGCACTGTGAGTTTCTGCATTAAGGATATACTGATTATCATTCAGCAAGTTGGCGATATTTTTGAGAGTCGTTCCGACAGTGGTGTACTCTGTGGCATTTGGGTTGTAACGATTCCAAACTTCGTTGTAATAGCTACTACCCTCGAAGTCCGTAATGATGCTCTTGTAATTTCTTATATCCTTCAGCTGAGTCGGATTGTCAGGATCTTGGTCTTTCAACGCGCCTTCAGTGGTGGGAACGCTGTTAATATCTGCCTCGTTGGATGGAATAAACCCATTATCCCCATTAAACCAATCTTCGTAGCCCCAATCTGACCAGGCGTCTTTAACTTTAAACTGTTGGAAGAGTTCGTTATTCAGCAGGTCTTCGACGTGTTTCTTGATGCCTTCGAGTTCTTTCGTGAGCCTTTCGCGTGCTGCGACATCGGCATCATGTTTTTTCTTGGCAGTAGTTACCTTGGTCTCCAAGGGTTCGAGAGTCTCCTTCCTCCAATCGTCGATCTGCGACTTCAGATTGCTTTCTTGAACGATAAGCCATCCATTGGCTTTGAACGTTTCGACACTTTCCTTAAGCTCAGCAGTCTTGTCAGCTTCAAGAATGATACCAGCCTTCATGAAGTCATAGAGACCTTCGTGGTCAGCAGCCATAACATCGTAGCGCTTCTTGAGACTTTCGAGGCTTTCCATGAATGCATTATAGACGCCTGTCATTCTGCCAGCAGAAAGAGTATTGCGGGCATCGATGATTTCGTTCTGAATATCAAGCAGCTTGTTGCAGGTGTGCGTGGAAGTCGCTACGCCTTCTGCATCCCATTCCGTATCGGCCAGCTCCTCATCTGTGAATACCAAGCGAGTCTCGAAGTCAAGAATCTTCGGCTCGTATTCCTTCTGCAAGGTCTGCTTGGCTTCATCAGTCAGGTTCTCCTCGGTCAGAGCCTGCTGATAGTCGGACTTGAGATAAGCCAATTGAGTTTTGAGAGTCTCATATTCCTCATTGTTGATAGTTACCTTCAGATTGTCAGCCTCATACTTTGCAGGGGAGAGATATCTGCTATGGAGGTATGCATAGTTCCATTGCATACAACATATAGAATGAATGTATTCTGCCTCCGACTTTGCTTTATCCAGCTTTTCCTGAGCTTTTGTAACGGCAGAGGCCTTAGCGATGAACTCAGAAGCGTAATCGCTGTAACTATCGATAATCTTCTGAACAGCCTCTACGGAAGTGTAAGTACTACCTTCAGGAAGCCCTGCACCCGTCATGAACATTTCATAATAAACCTTACTCTGTTCAAATTTGGAGACTATATTCTTGAAGTCAGTATAACCACTATCAGACTTGAAGTTGCTAAACTTTTGGGCAACATCCGACATATTAACAGCCCCTTCTTCCGTGCTGTCTTCATATTTCGGCGTATAACCTTCTACATAAGATTGCCACTCCTCATAAGCTGCATCGAAGGTCTCCTTATAGGTCTTTCCATTCTTGTACTCCCGATTTGCATCTTTAGCACACATGGTAAACAGACCTTCTGTTCCAGTCACTTTATTACCATACAATTCTTCGTAGAGCTTGTCCAATTCTGCTACCCAAGCATCGTACTGGGCTTTGGCAAGTTCATCCAGAGCTGCGGGCAAAGTCTCGGTTTCAAGGGTCTTCAAGTCAGAATCGTACTTACTCATGTAGTTCAGAGCCAGTTCCTTATCATCCAACCCACGTTTTGCCGATGCCAGTTTGGTATTAACCTCAGAGAAATATGGCTTGAGAAGCTCAGTTGAAAAATCACCCTTCTCGTCAAAGCATATAGAATATATCTTGCGGTTCTTGCTGTCGTTGGGTATTGCCTGGTTTTCGATAAGCTTGATTTTATCTTCAACGGCTTGGATTCGATTGCTAAGAGTTTCTTTCGCTGAACTATTCAGCTTTTTAACAGCAGAATCATAGGCATCTTTAATAGCTTTGTGGGCTTCATAAATCGTACCTGATTCCGACGTGATACCCTCTTCATTGGTTACCTTCTGATAGTACTTATAGGCAGTCTCGAAGTATTTAGCATTCTCGACATCCTCTTTTTCAAGTTCGGCATTTTCTTTATCTAAAGCCTCTTTTGCATCTGTTGCCTTTTTATACTCTTTCTCCAGAACATTCTTCTGAGTATAGAGTTCTGCCGTCGCATTTGCTACAATATCATTCCAGCGATTAGCGTCTCCATCTACATCGAAGAACTTCTTGAGCTTATTGATATAATCTATGCAATCATTCACAGCCGCATTGTAAGCAGCCGTAATGGTAGCCAATGCTTCACCGTTCGCTATAGCCACGGACGCCAGATAGCCATTGTCCTTATCTATCCAAGCTCCGTAGACTGCATTGATGTCAGTGGTTTGGGTGTTATAATCCTTGACATACGTCTGATATTGCGAAGTCTTGGTATCATTGCTGAGTTTACCTTCACCGAAGGCTGTTTCAATAGCCTTTTTAGCCGTTTGAATAGCAGTATCGATAGCTGCCAATTTCTTCAGGTAAGTCTGCTTATCGTCGGTTTGGTCTTTGGTATCAATCTTGTTGTAAATCTTGATATAGAGCTCTTCTACCTTCTTACCACGTGCAACGAGGTCAGTATGATTCTTCTCATTGTCAGCGCAGTTGGTCTTGACAGCGTTTACTTTGGCGACTATCTCTTTTATGTTGTTCTTTGTGGCAGTCTCCTTGTCCTGAGCAACACCGTTAGTATAATAATTCTCAATGCTTAATACAAGAGCTTCAATCTCCTGCTTCAAACCATCAAGATGTTTAATGTAATACTGACGTCCTGCGTTGTCAACGAAATTGCTAAGAATATATGTTCTGACAGCTTCGGTGATAGGAGTCGTGCCATTCGTTGCATCATACAAATCCTTCTTTGCTGCTATCAAATTGTTATAAGCCGATAGGTTCTCCTTAGCATTTGTTGCCTTAGTAAGATAGTCAGAGATAGTCTTTGTGATATCATTCAACTGAGAATCGAAGCCCTTTTTGCCATCTGCATCTTTGCAGTCTGCAACGAACGTCTCTGCACTCTTGGAAGCATCCAGGGCGGTCTTCAAATTCTTAAGAGAAGTTTCAACTTCCGTGTAGTAGCCTTCAAATTCTGCCTTGCGATTGGCATCGCCATATTTCTTTTCATCCTTGATGTCGGCAGCAGCTGTTACAGCTTTGTCGTAGTTTACGATAAAGTCTTCATAAGCCTTATTGTTTGCCTCAAAGGCATTCTTGACTCCTTCAGCCGCCTTATCAAGTCCGGCAATGCGCTCGCTGATTTTTGTAAATGCGCTGCGGTCGTTACCCAAAACAATGATATATTCCTGAGCCTCTTGTAAGGTAGGATTTTCAGGAAGCGCACGAGCAGTGTACGTACCATCCGGGTTTACACCCCAAGACTCCGTCTCGGAGATTACATGCTTAACGTCATAAAATGCCTGACGGATACCGCAGAAGTTATCTGCTGTGGCATCGCCTGCATCAAGACCCGGACCGAATATATCCACAAGGTGCTTTCCGTAGATATCGACATTCGCTTGAATATTGGGGTTGTATTTATTGTATCTATCTCCCAGTTCATTGCGAAGGGCTTTTGCCATAGCTGGCACCTCAACGGCAAGCTTATTGGCAGTGGCAATCGCCGTAGTCAGATCATGAGCGTCCTTAGCTGCGTTGTACGTTTCAGCATCAACAGAGAGGATTTCAGGCATATCCTTAGAATCAGGAACCTTCAAGTCCTTCATCGCATTTGCGTGAGCATAGAGGTCATCTTCTGTATTCAGTGTTCCTACAGCAGTATTCAGGTCTGACTCCAGATTTTCAATCTCCTTCTTAGCCTCCACCAATGCAGCACCGTAGGTGGTAGTGTTATACGGCACGAGGGAAGTGGTGCTGATAAATTTTGCTACTTTATCATATTCGTCATTCCAGCTGTCAATAACAGCCTTCATGGCCACATATTTATCATAGGCAGCCTTAGCCTTAGACTTATACGTGGCGATAGAGCCGGATTCAGTTGCAGTTTCACCTTCACCATCCTTGACATAGACAGCCTTAATGGCTTTTTCAATTTCAGTATAGTTGTATCCCTCTGCGGTAGGATCGATGGAAATATTATCGAGCTCGCCGAGTTCAGCTTCAATAGCAGCTTCGGCAAGACCCCAGAAGCTTGCCGCTACGTACTTTCCATCTTCAGTCTTATATTCAGCCACCTCTCCCTTTGCAGCCTTATAGGCGGCATGTGCAGCAGAACGAAGACCCGTCAGATAAGCCGTACTTGCATCGTTGTCAACAAGAGTCTTTAAGTTGCTGACAGCAGTATGGGCAGCAGATTTCAGTTCATCGTAATTCGTGGGGAAAGCTCCCAGGGCATCCTTCGTGGCTCCTGCCATAACAGCTTCCAGTGCATTTTTAACAGCCTGAGTTGCATCTTCAGCTGCCTGCGTAGAGATATTCCACTGGTTTGCCTTAATCTGAGCCTGGCATTCAGCCAAAGTGCTGAAGTCACTCTGAACTTCATTGAAATACCGCTTCATGTCATTTCCATGATCAACAAAAGCATCCTTTACGCCTTGCATTTCGCTCACAGCCTTTTCGACACCGGTTGTCAAGGCATCTTTATTGTTGGAGAATCCCAATTGGGGGAAACCATCCTTCAGAGTCACTACGGCAGAATACTCTGCTTGGAGTGCTTTTTTAGCCTTGTCGAGCAGGGTAGCATATTCCTCGCCAGCAATCTGCTGCTCCAATTTTGTTAAGCAGTTGTCGTATTCCGTCGAAGCTTCGTTGAACTTTGAATTTACAGCATCATAGGAAGAAAAATCCGCACTGAGAGTTGAAATAGTGACGCGATATCCAGATTCTACACCATCTTCAGACTTATAATATATCTTGTCAAGCCATTCTTGCTTGTTCACGGTGATGTTATCCTCCGTATAGGCGAAGCTTTTTTTGAACTCTCCAATCTTCTTTTCGAGTTTATCAACCGTGTCCTTGTACTGAGCCTTTACGGCATCAGAAGCTTTTTCTAACTTAGCTTTAAGGCCAGACAGTTCTTCATCCATACCATCGAAAGCAGTGAGCACGGCGTAACAATCCTCTAAGGTCTGGATATCCTTCTCAATCTTAGATGGGGTCTTGCTATTACCATAGTTGTAGAGCTGCTGTGCTTTATATGTTTTGTAAACATCGCTCTCAGTGCCATTTGCTAATGTGCCATTCTGCAATACACCGATTATCTTCTCAATAGATTCCGCCTTTTTTTGGAGAGTCTCTCCCCAAGTACTTGTTACAAAAGCCAAATCGACTTTTACCTTATCAAGCCTTGATGTAAGACTACTATTTGTTGCTGCAAAATCAAAAATCAGGCTTACGTTAATGCCACCGACGGTGAAGATGTTGTCGGGGCTTATGCGATCAACCTTCAGCGTGACAGTATTCGTCTCTGCTTCAAGCGTGAACACATCGCCAGGATTGTAACTTTTACCATCCACCCAGATGGTGAATGTGGCATTGGACGTTTTTTCAGCATCAACCGTAACCGTATAGGTACCCTTCACCAATGTAATATCCTGTGAGATACCAGCACCAAAACCTACAAGATAGTCTTCAACAGAAGAATCCAACTTCGTATTCTCTGCTGCCGTCCAGTCCTTGACAGAATTTTTGTCAGCAGGAACAGACCATGTAGCATTGGCAAAACCAGCCATTGGCAGTGCTGCCAAGGCTGTAAGAGAAAGCATAAAATTTTTTCTCATAGTCTATAAGAATTATTAAATGTTAATATTGTTATTTCGTTTTTCGTTTTCGGAGCGCACCCCGTACGCTCCACTCATCTAATATATATAATAATACGTGCAATCACCCCTTTCCCGAGGGCTACGGCCATAGGAAAAGTATGGTTCGGGCTGTACCGCTGAATGGAAAATTATGTCAAAATATTCCGATTTCTTGGGAAGAAATCTGAAACATCAATGTACAAAGGGGATTTCTCATCTTTTCGGCGGAAAAATTGCCGCAAATTCCATCCCTTTTCCCCCTCAAATTCTCGCTCCTCCCATAGTGCAGCATTCTTAAGAATTAGGAAGGCTCTATGGCAAAAAGCCTATAAAACAGCGCAGTATCATGCTTTTTTTAGCAAAAAAGCGGCAAAAAATTTGGTGAATGATGATTTTTCCTCTACCTTTGCGGCGAAGTTTCAGATTTCTTCCCAAGAAATCGGAATAATTTAACATATATATACGCTTTCGGGATGCTCTTGCCGCGGAGAATATGAACTTTGGGATGACACGAAGCAGCAGGGAGAGGAACACAAATGTGTTAAGAAAATTAACACAAAGAAGGGAGAATGGAGTTAAGAAATCAAAAACCATACGCAAAAACAACAGCACTTGAGAGCGCAGCGAATGCTCCGCGATGGCGAAAGCACTGAGCTTCGCGCCCATTCTACAGCACAAAAACATCAGAACTGACCATTTTCTGCCCCAAAGTGATTACTTGGAGGCAGAAAATGGTCAGTTCTGTGCAAAAAACGATGTGGAAAATCTGAAAATCGCCATCGGAAAAAGGGCGGGAATTAGGGAAAACCGGGCGATTTCAGGGCAAAATGTGGGGGAAGACTGGGGAAGAAATGGGAAAATCAGGGCTTCCGGACTCCTAAACAGGGAAAATCCGATGGCTGCCTGCCCAAATTTCGGGAGGCAGGGCAATGCGAAGGGCTTTCCTCAGAGCGTTAAGAAGTGTTAAGGCTCGCGGGGCGCAAACGCGCTGCTGCCATCCGCATTTTCCGGGACGGAGGGGGAGGATTTATGGAGGGGCTAATGCCGGGATTTGCTTTTTGAGGATTTTAACAATGTTGGGGTGTTGGCGTTATTAACGTTATTGACGATTTTAACAGCAAGGCGGCGGGGCGGGGAGCAAGGCGCGGCGACCCTGAAAATAATATTTCAGCGTGGAGAGAAGGAGGCTCTTTCCGAAGCGCCGCGGACGACTGAGGAAATAGATATGCCCCTCGTTGGCGAGCCTATACACCAAGTCCGTCTTATCAACATACACATATCCGTCTTGGATGATCCGCTCGAAGTCTTGAATGCCTATGGGATACTTCATACGCTAAAGAAGATGATGAAAATGATTGATTTGCGAGCAAATATACGACATTTTTCAGGAAAGGCGAGCAGGAAAAGTGATTGTTTTTGCCCGCAAGCACTCAGCGACGGCACTTCTGCCAACACCGTTGGGGGCGTTCCGCTTGCCGAACGGGCGATGCAGCAGAGACCATGCGGGGGAGCGGAGGCGGAAGATGCGGACGCCGATGCTCGTCCTGATGCCTTGCAGATAGACATCCAAGGGACGAGCGTCTGCCACCACGCACCGCCTGGCAGACGAGGCATGAAGGAGATGCAGCTTGCCATCCTGCCCCCAGAAGGCTATGCCCTGATGGCTATAGTCGAGGCCGGCCAACGTGGTGACGATGCAGACGATGTCGCCATCGCGGACAGCTCCCAACTGCTCCTTCGACAGTCCGCAATATTCCTGTGGGATATACCGGAACGACTGTCCGGCATACTGCGCCTCCAGCGCTGCCATGCGCCGCACATCGTCGGGGCTCTTCAGTCCGGCATACTTGTCGGGATGCGTGCTCATGAAGTGTATGTCGGTGGTACGGCGTTTCATCCATTTCGCCCCGACCACCACTTCCTCCACATCCCCGCGACGGAGATGATCGTCGATCCAAAACGTCAGGTAGTGGAGGCGCGAGAGATAGTCCGTGCAACGCCCGTCGCGGTATCGGAGGCTCTCCAACGCCTCGCAAAACAGGGCCCACGCATCGGGCACGGCGGGAGCGAGGGCGGACTGCGGGGAAGCCCAGGGCAGGGCGTAGGGCAGCGTCCGCTCCGCGCGCTCCAAACGGGAGCGGGCGATGGAGAGCGCGGAGGCCGTCTCGACGAGGGTGGCACAGTCCAGCTCGCGAAGATTGACGACGAGATGTTCGGCACCACGCTCCAAGGTGTGAGCCACATAGGGGCGGCCTTCGAGACGGCGGGCAAAATCGAGGGGCGAACGGAGCGTGCTGTCAGCCAGCCAGGCAGCAACCTCAAGCGAGTCGGCAGCAGCATATTCCACCTTCACCGACGGCTGAGCCAGCACGGCGGACACGCAGGCGAGGAGGGAGAGGAAAAAGGCAATGCGGCACATAGGAAGCAGATGATAAAAAAAACCGACGACCGCGCAGCAACGGGGGAATGATTGCCACGCAGGGTCGTCGGGAGATGATGATGATTATGCAAGATGCACTTATCCAATCAGCTCTACGCTACGCTTGACGAAAGCATTGAGAGCCTCGCCCTTCAGCAGGCCATTCTGGAGGAGAGCCAAATCGATGAGCTGGGGGACGATGCGGTTCGTGCGGGCATACTCGCCGAGGATGGCATCGCGCTCGCCCTCCTGCTTCGTGATTTCCTCGCGCACCTTCTTCAGGTCTTCCTTCTCGGCCTCGCTGAGGTCTTCGGGCTTCACGTCCTTCTGCGCCGTCGTCATGGCATCGCGCTGCGCACGGAGATTCTTCAGTTCGCCGTCGATGGGAGCCAGACGCTCATCGAGCTGGGCATGGAGGTCGGCCGTCACGCCCTTCACGAGACGGTGGTCCGTGTTGAGCACGAGGGTGTAGGAATCGGGCATTTCGCCGTAGAAGCCCATGCCCTGCTGCAACTTCGCCATTTCCTTATAGCGGCGCATATATTCGCTCTGGGTGACGACGACGGGGCTGCCCTCCTCGCCCATGGCCGAAGCCTCGACGTGGAAATCCGTCTTATCGACGTGCGGCATGACAGCCTGGAAGATGGCAGAGAGCGAATGCTTCGTCTCAGCATCCACCTCATGGCTCTTATCGTCGGACTTCTGTATGAGCTTGTCGATCGTATCGCCATCGACGCGGAGGAACCTGACATTCTTATAGGCGCGCTTCTCCTCGCCCTCCTTCGGCTCGCCGTCCGCGCTCCACTTCTGCTCAAGGGTGCTGACGAGGGGCGAATCGAGCTGGCCATCGAGGAGAAGGACGTTGTAGCCCTTCGCACGCGCAGCCTCAATGTAGCCGTACTGGGCATCGCGGTCGTTGCTGTAGAGGCAAATGAGGTCTCCATGCTTATCCACCTGACTGCCCTGCACGGCAGCCTGATACTCCTCGTAGGTGTAGCACTTGCCGTCGATGTCGCGAAGCAGGGCGAAGGCCTTGGCCTTGTCGTAGAAGTCGGGCTCGCTCAGGATGCCATAGTGGATGAAAAGCTTGAGGTCGTCCCACTTCCGCTCAAAGTTCTCACGGTCTTCGCGGAAGATGGCCTTCAGGCGGTCGGCCACCTTCTTCGTGATATACTGCGAAATCTTCTTCACATTGCTGTCGCTCTGGAGATAGGAACGGCTGACGTTGAGGGGAATGTCCGGACTATCGATGACACCGTGGAGGAGGGTCAGGAAATCGGGGACGATGTTCTCCACGCTGTCCGTGACGAACACCTGATTGCAGAAGAGCTGAATCTTATTGCGGTGAATGTCGATGTTGCTCTTGATCTTGGGGAAATAGAGCACGCCCGTGAGGTGGAAGGGATAGTCCACATTGAGGTGAATCCAGAAGAGCGGATCATCCTGCATGGGGTAGAGGTCGCGATAGAAGGCCTCGTAGTCTTCATCCTTCAGGGTAGAGGGCTGCTTCGTCCAGAGCGGGGAGGTCTCGTTGATGATGTTCGGCTCGTCGGTCTCCTGCTGGCTGCCGTCCTTCCACTCCGTCTTCTTGCCGAAGGCGATGGGAATGGGGAGGAACTTGCAATACTTCTTCAGGAGTTCCTCTACGCGATACTTCTCCAGAAATTCCTTGCAGTCATCATCGATATGCAGCACGATGTCCGTGCCGCGCCCGGCACGCTCCGTCTCCTCCAAGGTATATTCGGGATTACCGTCGCAGCTCCACTTCTGCGCGGGGGCATCCTGCCAACTCTTGGTGATGATATCCACGCGCTTGGCCACCATGAAGGCGCTATAGAATCCCAGGCCGAAATGCCCGATGATGGTGGCGGCATCGTCCTTGTATTTCTCCAGAAAGTCGGTAGCACCGCTGAAGGCAATCTGATTGATATAGCGTTCGATTTCGTCGGCAGTCATGCCGATACCGCGGTCGCTGATGGTCAGCGTGCCGGCCTCAGCATCCACCTTGACCTCGATGGTAAGATTCTCCATGTCGCCCACGCTCTCGCCCTTGGCAGCAAGCGTCTTGAGCTTTTGGGTAGCATCGACAGCGTTGGCGACGATTTCGCGGAGGAAAATCTCGTGGTCGCTATAGAGGAACTTCTTGATGACGGGGAAAATGTTCTCGGTGGTAATACCGATGTTGCCTTTCATTTGTGCCATAATCTACTGATTCATGTGGGGCTCTATTTATTAGTCGGAAAGAGCGGAAGCCATGCAAGCCGTGCATGGCAGCCTCGAACGACGTAGCCCGGACTGTTTTAATATCGTTGTTTTGATGAAGGTGGTAATAAATAGAACCCACCCTGTTGTTGTTTTCTTACAGGCTCTCTCGCGCGCGTATATATATAATGAGCGGGCGAAGGCTCACAGCCAGCGGCTGAGAGGGCAGGGCCTCGCGCGCGCGTATATATACAATGAGGGGGGCGAGGGCCACAGCCAGCAGCTGAGAGGGCAGACCCTCATGCGCGCGCGTGTATGATGCGCCCATTCCCTCCTGTCGCCGACTGAGAACCCCACAGGGCCTCGCGCGCGCGTATATATATAATGAGGGGGACGAGGGCTGGAACGATGCGCGCCCACATGCGAAAGCCATGGGAAAGCCTTGGGAAAAGCGCGCATTCACTGGCGATTTTGAGCAAAGTGTATGCCAAGTGATCACTTTTTGGGGGAAAAGTGGTCACTTTTGTCAGACATCCACCTTGCTTCAACAGTAAAATGACTTTTTGTCATCACTTTTTTCCCCGTCGCACCCCCCTGCTCTCACAACAACCCTCACACACGATTGCATCATCACCCCGACAAAACGCAGAGGTTTCGGGCGCATCGCCCTGATTTTCAATATATATTTTTTGCGCACTCACGCAAAAGAAGTAATTTTGCAACTTGACGGATAATACATCTGCGAATAGGAAAACCACCCGAACGAAAAAGAAACACACATGTCGTGCATACTGCATATCGAAACCAGCACGGAAATCTGCTCCGTAGCCGTCTCTGAGGACGCACAAGTCATCTTTGAACTGGAGAACCGCGAGGGCCATACGCACGCCACCCATCTGGCACCCTACGTTGAGGAGGCGGTGCGCTTCGCCGAAAACCATGCCATACCGCTTGATGCCGTAGCCGTGTCGAGCGGTCCGGGCAGCTATACGGGTCTGCGCATCGGCGTATCGACGGCGAAGGGAGTGGCGTACGGCAAGGGGATTCCCCTCATTGAGGTGCCGACGCTCAAGCTCCTCAGCGTGCCCGTACTGCTCTATCATGAAGAAATAGAAGACGATGCGCTGATTTGCCCCATGATCGACGCCCGGCGCATGGAGGTCTATGCCGCCGTATATGACCGCGCGCTGCGTCCGCAACGTGGCGATGCCGATACGCCGCTCAACTATCGGGGCGTACGGCCGGAAATCGTCGGCGAGGAGAGCTATCGCGAATTTCTCGACAGGGGCATTGTCTATTTCTTCGGCAACGGCGCGGCAAAGTGTAAGGAAGTGCTGAAACACCCCAACGCGCGCTTCATAGAAGACATCGTGCCGCTGGCAAAACACATGGCGCCACTGGCAGAAATGGCACACGCACGCCGCCAGTTTGTAGATACCGCCTACTTCGAGCCCTTCTACCTCAAAGAATTTCAGGCCACCGTAGCCAAAAGGCCTTTCTAACGCAACGAATACCCTTATATTTATGGAATACAACACCAACCGCCCGCGTCTGAGAATGCCCTCCTATGGCAGAAACGTGCAGACAATGGTCGAAGAATGCAAGAAGATTGAGAATCCCGGAGAGCGTCAGGCGTATGCCGAACGCATCGTAGAAGTCATGGCAATCGTTTCGCAGCAGAACCTTCGCAACCCGGAAATCCACCATAAACTCTGGAACCATCTGGCATACATAGCCAACTTTCAACTGGACATCAACTATCCCTGCGAGATCAACCGCGCATAGCCCAGCCTTTACCACGTGCCATCATTTATCATAGAAGGCGGACACCGCCTAACAGGAGAAATCACACCGCAGGGCGCGAAAAACGAGGCTCTGCAGGTCATCTGTGCCACGCTGCTGACACCGGAAGAGGTGACACTGAGCAATGTGCCTGACATTGTGGATGTCAATAATCTTATCTGCCTCTTGCAGGACATCGGCGTCAAAGCCACGCGCCACGGGCAGGGCAGAATCACCCTGCAGGCAGACCATATCAACCTGGACTATCTACGCAGCGAGGAGTATTTGGAACGCTGCTCCACCCTGCGCGGCAGTGTGCTGACCATCGGACCGCTCATAGCGCGCTTCGGACATGCCCTCATCAGCAAACCGGGCGGTGACAAAATTGGACGCCGCAGGATGGACACGCATTTCATGGGACTGCAACGCCTGGGCGCAACATTCGCCTTCGACAACGAAAAGGACCTCTTCGAGCTCACCGCGCCTGACGGACTGAAGGGAGCCTATATGCTGCTCGACGAGGCATCAGTGACGGGAACGGCGAACATCATCATGGCTGCCGTCATGGCTGAGGGGACGACGACGATTTACAATGCGGCGTGCGAGCCCTATATCCAGCAGCTCTGCCATTTGCTCAACAAGATGGGAGCGAACATCTCGGGCATTGCCTCCAACCGTCTGACCATCGTGGGCGTGAGCTCACTGCATGGGGCTTCCCACCGCCTTCTGCCTGACATGATTGAGGTGGGATCCTTCATCGGTATCGGAGCAATGTGCGGCGATGGCCTGACCATCAAGGACGTAAGCCTGCCCGACCTCGGCATTATCCCTGATGCCTTCAGGCGTCTGGGTATCACGATTGAGGAGCAGGGCGACGACCTCTACATCCCGGGACGGCAGAACTACAGCATCGACACATTCATCGACGGCTCGTTTATGACGCTGAGCGATGCTCCCTGGCCAGGACTCACGCCCGACCTGCTGAGCATCCTGCTCGTCGTCGCCACGCAGGCTCGCGGCAGTGTGCTGATTCACCAGAAAATGTTTGAGAGCCGCCTGTTCTTCGTAGATAAACTCATTGAAATGGGTGCGCAGATTATCTTGTGCGACCCTCATCGTGCCGTCGTCGTCGGTCATAACCACGAAATTCCGCTCCGTGCGCGCCGTATGGTTAGTCCGGACATCCGCGCGGGCATTGCCCTGCTCATAGCTGCCATGTCGGCAGAAGGCACGAGCCGTATTGACAATGTGGGCCAGATAGACCGCGGCTATCAGTGCATAGAGCAGCGCCTCAACGCCTTGGGCGCACGCATCACGCGCATAGAGCATTAAGCCGCGCTGCCTGACTTCCGAGGAATGTTCTCTCAGTCGGCGACTGAGAGCGCAAGCAGCCCCCAGTTCCCCATCCTCTTTCATCCCCGAAAACCCCTGACAACAATGATAAAACCCGAAGAAGTGTTCCGTATCGGACATATCACCCGCACACACGGTGTAAAGGGAGAGGTGGAGATAGCCTTCACCGACGATGCCTTCGAACGCGGAGATGCTGAATATCTGATACTGGAGATTGACGGCATACTCGTGCCTTTCTTTTTCACGGAATACCGCTACAAGGGAAACTCCTCAGCTCTCTTCACTTTCGAGGATTTTGGCAGCGAGAACGAGGCACGACGCCTCGTCGGGCTCCCCGTCTTCTATCCGCGTCATGCCGTCGATGACAGCCATGCCACTCCAGACGACCTGCGCTCGCTCAGAGCTTTCACTGGATTCCGCGTCTTCGCCATCGACCACGAGGAGAGTTCGGACGAGGAACTGGCCACTTACGACTTGGGAGAAATCACCCTGGTAGATGATTCCAGCCTCAACGTGCTGCTCACTATCACCGACGATGAGGGAACAGAGCGCCTCGTGCCTTTCCACCATGACTTCCTCTTGGACATTGATATGCAGGAACGCACGCTCCTTATGGATATTCCCCTCGAACTCCTCGCGCTGAACGACTAATCCGCTCATCGTCAGCAGGCACACACTACGCTCCCCCATTATTCCACTGAAGATTATGGTAGGTTCTATAAATTAGCTTGCGATGTATTTGCGACTATCGTGCCGTAGGTTTTTGTTTTTCACGAGGGAGCGTAGCGGGCTACGTGACTGAATGAAAGACAAAAAGATACGGTGCGAGAGGCGTGAAGACATCCAAGTAAAATAGAAACACTGCCTTACATTGAACACTAATTTATAGAACCTACCTTATGAAAAAGAAAATAGCTATTCTGGGCTCCACGGGCTCAATCGGCACGCAGGCTCTTGACGTCATCCGTGAGCATTCGGATGATTATGAAGCCTATGTGCTGACGGCGAACAACAGTGTAGAACGCCTCATCAGCCAAGCCCGCGAATTTCAACCCGAAGTGGTGGTCATTGCCAATGAGGCGCACTATGCCAGCGTGCGCGATGCCCTCGCCGATCTTCCCATCAAGGTCTTTGCCGGGGCAAATGCCCTCTGCGAAGTGGTGCAGATGGATGCCATCGACGTGGTGCTGACAGCAATGGTAGGATTTTCAGGATTACGCCCCACCATTGCTGCCATAGAATCCAAGAAGACCATCGCACTGGCGAACAAGGAGACCCTCGTCGTGGCGGGCGAACTCATCACGCAACTCGCCAACCGCCATCATGCGCCCATCTTGCCCGTTGACAGCGAACATTCTGCCATATTCCAGAGCCTTGCGGGTGAAAACCTCGAACGCATCACGCGCATCATCCTGACTGCCAGCGGCGGACCTTTCAGGCTGCTCACTGAGGAGGAGATGGAAAACGTCACGGCTGCACAGGCGCTCAAGCACCCCAACTGGGAGATGGGAGCAAAGATTACCATCGACAGTGCTACGATGATGAACAAGGGCTTTGAGATGATTGAGGCAAAATGGCTTTTCGGCGTCGAACCTTCACAGATAGATGTCCACGTGCATCCTGAGAGCATCGTCCACAGTGCCGTCGAGTTTTGCGATGGCAGCGTCAAGGCGCAATTGGGCGTGCCTGACATGCGACTCCCCATACAGTATGCCTTCAGCTATCCTGACCGCAAAACCCTGAGCGGCGAGCGTCTCGACCTCTTCAAGGTGGGCACGCTGCACTTCGAACGCCCAGACTTCAAACGCTTCGACTGCCTGCAAATTGCCTACGATGCTGCGGAGCGGGGTGGAAATATGCCTTGCATTGTCAATGCTGCCAATGAAATCGTCAACCTCGCCTTCCGACAGGGCCGCATTGCCTTCCCCGACATCGCACGCCTCATTCGCCGCGCCATGGACGAAGCTACATTCATCGCACAACCATCGTTAGAGTCTTATCTCAACACTGACGCTGAAGTGCGCCGGCTCGTAAGTTCCTACCTGTAGTGTAACGGAGAGCGCAGACCACACATATATATATAATAGAATTACCCTAAAGCCCTTCCTGCTCCAATGGAAATATTCCTGATCAAAGCCGCCCAGTTGCTCTGCTGTTTTATGATTCTCGTGCTGCTGCACGAAGGCGGCCACTTCTTCTTTGCAAAAATCTTCGGCATCCGCGTCAAGAAATTCTGCATCTTCTTCGACCCCGGATTCAACATCGGCTCGCGACACTTCACGGGCAATGTAAAACTATTCTCCCTCCACGGCACGGACTATTGCCTGGGATGGCTGCCGCTGGGTGGCTATGTCACGATAGCGGGCATGGTCGATGAAAGTACGAACGCCGAACAACTGGAAGCCGACGATACGCCCCCCAACCAGATGTTCTGCAACAAGCCCGCTGCACAGCGTCTGCTCGTCATGGTAGGAGGCGTGTTGATGAATTTCATCACGGCACTTGTCATTTACAGTGCCATCTTCTATACTTGGGGTGAGGAATACGTGCCGGCACGCAACATGACCCACGGTTATCTCTACAACGAGCAAGCCGAGGCCCTCGGTTTCCGAGACGGCGACATCATCATCGGCACTGACCAACAGGAGTTTGAGCGGTGGTCGCCAGACGTTTATACGGAACTGACGAAGGCTTCTTCTGCCACCGTCGTCCGAAATGGCAAGGAGCTGACCATTCAGCTGCCCGAAAAGCTTGACCTCATTGAGATGATTGGCCACGCACCACTCTTCCTTGAGCCTGCCATCCCATCCGTTGTAGATAGCATCCTGCCAGGAGGTCCTGCCGACAAGGCGGGAATGCGCAAGGGCGACCAAATCGTGGCGTTCAACGGCAAAGCCCTTTCCACATGGAACGAGCTCGACGCTGAACTGGGAACCATCGCTGACCAGATAGCGGCTGCCGATGGGAAAGTCGCACCCTCTGTACTCAACACCAAAATCATCGTACAACGCGCTGCCAACACCCGCGACACGCTCAACGTCCTGCTGAATGAAAATGGAAAACTGGGCGTAACGAAGCACAATGTCTTTGCAGAATACGAGACGAAGACCATCAACTACGACCTGCTGAGTTCCATTCCCGCAGGCATTAGCCATGGCTGGGACAAACTCTGCGCCTACGTCTATCAGCTGAAGTTCATCTTCTCGGCAGAAGGCGCGAAGAGCGTGGGGTCGTTCGGCACTATCGGAAGCCTCTTCCCCTCCGCTTGGAATTGGTATGCCTTCTGGAATCTGACGGCATTCATCAGCATCATTCTTGCCGTCATGAACTTCCTGCCCATCCCCATGCTCGACGGTGGCTACATCTTCCTCACGCTTATCGAACTCGTCACACGGCGGAAATTCTCGCCGAAGGCTATCGAACGTGTGAACACCGTGGGCTTCTACTTCGTGCTTGCCATCATGGCGCTGGGCATCTTCAACGACCTCGCACGCATGGTATTCCATATTTATTAGTGCAATAGGGGCAAAAAAAACTGAATCACCTCCCCGGAACACGAAAAAGTGGCCTCCAAATTTGGTATAATGACCACAAACAGCTACTTTTGCAAGTGAAGAGGAGCAAACCACACACGCCTTTTGCTCCATCCTCGCCTAATTTCAACATCTACAGAAAACGATGGTCTGCTCCCCCGCAGGCCTTCCACATAAGCACTTATGAGAAACGTCATCATCCAACCCCTGCTTCTCCTCGTCCTCGCCCTATCCGCCCCTCACGCGTATGCCGCACAGACGATGATGCCCCTGCATTCACCCTGGGCAATAGCAGCTACGGAACTTGCTTCTGCCACGAACAGTCAGAACACCGACGAGATAACCATCAAGGCCGAAGGCAGGAAAATCCACGTCAGCGGTGCTGAAGACAAGACCTTAGAGGTCTATAACATCGTCGGCGTGAAGGTCACTTCCTACAACATTGATGCTCCGGAGAAGACCATCACTCTCAGCGTGCCTCGTGGCATATATATCCTGCGAGTAGATAAGGTGGCGCGCAAGGTGAACATTCCTTGATCATTCGCCCGCACTTCCCTCTCCTCTTTTATATTCTTCCACCTGAAAAGCAGGAGGAATACGGCTTTTTCAGATGCCGGCATACAGGAAACACCCCGTATGCCGGCATCTTTTTTGGCTTAATGCACCACTTTTAAGCGTTAAAAAAGGATTTTTGATCATATTTCGGAGCTGTTTTTGCATTTTTTGACCACATCCTGCCTGCATTTTATGATTTCTTCTTACATTTGCCAGCGTAATATTGCCATGACGGTGCTGAAAGGAAACAATACAAAGAAGAACAAACTCTCTCAGAAACTGTGCTGCTGCCTTCAATTCTCTTGCACGCAGATAATAATTTCGAGAACCTGAAGGGCGCAAAGATGCAAAGACGCAAAGAAACAACAAACTTCAAACACATACTATTATGAAAAGAACAAGAATCTTAGCTCTCATTCCCATGCTGATGACAGCCGGAATGATGCTGTTTTCCTGTGGTGATGAAGACCCCGCAGACGACAACAACCACGACAACGGAAACAAGGAGGAAGAACCCATCACCCCCGTTGACCCCAACTCAAAGGAGGCTCTCAAACCTTCCCAGCAAAAGGAACGTATGCAGAAAATCTCAAAGGAATTCATGGATATGGTGCCTGCCTACGACTTTGAAGATATTGCTGACCTGTATATGTATGTCGCAGATGAATATGAAGACTACGAATGGGACACCGTGGAAGACTGGGCTGAAGACATCTATGATGCAACCCTGAAGGCAACTGGCAACAATTACAAAGAAACAGAGAAAGACTACGGCTACACCTACAACTACTTCTACACGGAATACACCAACCTGATTCTCGCCTCCAACTTCACGGGACATTTCACCGCCAAGCGCGGCGAATGGGTCTATTCCAAAGCCAACGACATTCAGTTCATCTTCACTGACAAACTGGGTAAAGAGTGTGTGCTGAAGCTGACCACCAGTGGCAATGTCAAGAAAGTGCATGCTGCCTGCATCGAAGATTGGACAGACTATGATTGGGAAGACTACGTCAGCAACGAGTACATTGACCGCACGGAACTCACTATCGGCGTGCCCGAACACATTGTCGTGACGCTGACGCAGGGCGGAAATCAAGTGGTCAAGACCAGCGTTGACATTGACCTTGCTGCCATCAGTGGCGAAGAGTTTGACGTCAGCAAAAATGCCCTCACCTTCAACAGCACGACAGAGCTGAACAACGGCTATACATTTGAAGTGAAGAACGTGGCATACAACGGCAACGTCAAGGCTTCGGCTACCATGAATATGAAAAAGCAGGGAACAACCTTGCTCTCCTTCGCCTTTGCCGCTGACCTCAAGGATATTCCATCATGCAATGTCAGTGCCTTCAGCCATGATTTCGACATCGATGACTACGAAACTGACAACACCACTGCCAAGGATGCCTTCGTAAAGCTCGATGTGCTAGGCAAAATGCAGATTCAAGGCAGCATCACCGACGTACACAAATACGCTGACTATCTGGAGAAGGCTGACGACAACGATGACAACGAACAGAATTTCAAGTCCTACCTCAATCATGCCAACAGCCTTAGCGACATCAACCTCTTCTATGACAACACTGCTACGAAGCAGGCCAGCGTGAAATGGGAGGCATTCGTTGATGAACAGTGGAATGGATACACCTATTGGACGGCTGAGCCCGTACTGCTTTTCTTCGATGGCTCGTCGTACAGCACCTTCAGTGCTTTCTTCGACGAAGACGATTTTGAAGAAATCATTGACCTCTTCGAAGAGCTTGCCGACCGTTACGCCAACCTCGTTGATGAGGAGATTGACTGGTAAGCAGACGCGGAGATTACGGGGCAAAAGCCTCGGCTTGCCCCACCCGCCCAAGCTACGACCTGCGGAAAATCTCCAGCACCTACTTATATAAGGTTGGTTCTATAAATTAGTTTTCAATGTAAGGCAGTGTTTCTGTTTTACTTGGATGTCTTCACGCCTCTCGCACCGTACCTTTTTGTCTTTCACTCAGTCACGTAACCCGCTACGCTCCCTCGTGAAAAACAAAAACCTACGGCACGATAGTCGCAAATACATCGCAAGCTAATTTATAGAACCTACCATAAACAATTTCAAATCATTTTGAACACTCTGCTCATCTTATTACTCTGCCTTGCAGCAACGCTCCCCGCCACCGCGCAGGAGCCTGCTGCAAGGCAGCGTGCATTGATGGACACCGTTCAACTGGGCCATGCCACCATCAAGGGACATAGTGCCGGACTGCGAACCAACGACGATGGGAGACTCCTTTGGAATATTAAATCCATCGACCGCCTACCACAAATTCTGGGCAATGCCGACCCTATACGCTATGCGCACTTCCTGCCGGGCGTACAGATGAACGGGGAATACAAGTCGGGGATTCACATTCAAGGCTGCGAGAGCAGTCAGAACATGATTGACCTGGGGGGCGTGCCTATCTACAACGTCAATCATCTGCTGGGCCTGTTTTCCACATTCAACACGCCCCATTTCTCCAGCATGGCCCTGACCACTTCGCCCATGCAGGCCGCCGACCCTAACCGCATCGGCGGACGACTGTCAATGCTGCCCCATGACGAACAGCCACAACAGCCCACGGGGGAAGTGGACGTGGGACTAATCTCCTCACAAGGCACACTGCGCACGCCAATAGGCAAGAAGGTCTCGCTCGCTGTCTCTGCGCGCGCCTCCTATTTCAATCTGATTTACGGGCATTGGCTGATAACGGGCGAGACAATGATGAACTACCGTTTTTTTGATTCGAACGCAACATTGACGGTTCGCCCCGACAGTCTCAACACCATCATCCTCAACGCTTATGCAGGACAAGATGCAGGACGCATGGACGAACCCTACTACGTGGCAGAGATGAAGGCACGATGGGGCAACGCGATGGGGAGCCTCACCTGGGACTTGCAGAAGCATCGCTACCGCCTCCGCCAGACGCTCTACACGACAGCCTATGCCAATCGTTTCAGCATGACGATGCAGGAACTGAAATATCGGCTTCCGTCAGATATCACCACGCTGGGATATGCCGGCCACCTTGCTCTCGCGCGCTGGCAGACGGGGCTTGAATTGGCCTACCATGCCATACAACGTCAGAAGATGGAGCAAGAGGGAGAGATACACCTCGCCCCAAATTCCACGCCGCTCCAGCGAGTCTGCGAAGCATCAGCCTGGGCAGACTATACCCAACCTCTGACACCCCATTTCTCCCTCGCACTCGGGCTGCGGCTCAACGCCTACCGCAATGGCGATTTTACGCAATGGGGGGCCGACCCCTCCTGCGCCCTGCACTACAACACGGAGACGCTGCACGCGACGGCGGCATACGCCCTGCGACACCAATACTTACACCAAGCGGGGTTCTCCGATGCCGGACTCCCAACGGAATATTGGATGGCTGCCGACGACAGGCAACCTCCGCAATATGCCCATGCCGTCAGCCTGAAGGCTACGATGCCCTTGTGGCAAAACCGATACCGCATCAGTGCGGAGGTGTTCGTGAAACGACTTTTTCATCAGGTGGAATATGCCGGAAGCATTCTCGACCTCGCCAACACGGTCTATGATGCCGATGCGTCCCTCATTCATGGGCGGGGATGGAACAGCGGTGTCAGCGTCATGATTCAGAAGCCTTCGGGACGGCTAAACGGATGGATTTCCTACACCTTCACCCATGCCCGGCGCACTTTCAGCGAATATGGCGAGGCGCACTCCTTTCCTGCCAACCACGAACGCCCACACGAATTAAACATCGTGGCATCTTGGATGCAGAACGAACACTTCTCGTTTGGTGCCACCCTCGTCGTAGCCTCCGGAACTCCTTTTACGGCTCCTTACTCCGTGGCTTTCATCAATGGCAATTTAGTGGTGGAATATGGCCCGCACAATGCCAATCGACTCCACACTTATTTCAAGACCGATGTCTCTGCCAACTATCGCTGGAGAGGACACCTCGGCAAGGAGCAGGGCGTGAACCTATCGCTCTACAACGTCACCTGCCACGAAAACGAACTCTTCTATTCCCTCCGAACGCACAAGGATGGCATGTTTGCCTATCGTCCCTCCTCATTTTTCGTGCGCATACTCCCCTCCCTCTCTTATTATCTGAAATTCTGATGTATCGTTTCCCTTCCCTGCTCTCGCATCGTCTTCGTTTCCTCTGCCATTTCCTGTCAGTTCTGCTGGCAGGAGTGGCATCATGGATGATGGGCTGCACCGATGATGTACTGCCTCCCTATCATCCCGAACTGGTGGTGGAGGGATGGATAGAAGAGGGGGGCTTCCCCATCGTCATCGTCACGCAGACCATTCCCCTCAACGGCGAATACCAAGACAAGGCTTCTCTTGCTGACCACATCATACAATGGGCCACGGTGTCTGTCTCCGACGGACAAGACACCGTGGTACTGACGGGAAAGGTGGACAAAGGCTATTTCCCTCCCTTCATCTACACCACCTCGAAGATGCGCGGCGAACGGGGGAAGACCTACCATCTGAAAGTGGAATATGCCGATTTTTGCGCCACTGCCGTCACGCGCATTCCTCCGCCCCCTGCCGTAGAGCAATTCGTCGTCGAACCCGTGCCGGACCTCGACACCCTTTACCGCGTTCGGGCCTTGCTCAACGACCCTCCTGCGGAGAAAAACTATTATCAGCTCTTCTGCCGGACGGGCGGACATAGCCGGCAGTTTCTCGCTGCATATCTGGGCAGCATCGACGATGCCATCCTCGACGGCCCTACCTGGCTGAACATCAGCCGTGGCCATCAACTCGGCATCATCCAGCAATACACCCCCTACTTCTTTCATGGCGACACCGTGAGTGTCAAAGTGGCGCAAATCTCTGAAGAGGCCTATCATTTCTGGGACAGCTATACAAAAATCGTGGCAGAAGGCAACAACCTCATGTGGTCGTCCTTCAAATCGCTCCCTTCCAACATCACAGGGGGCAAGGGATATTGGAGCGGGATGGGGAGCGTCACGGACTATTTCGTCATAAGCAGGTAAATACCCTTACATTAGCAGGTGTGCAGAATTATCGATATCATCCTTACAAAAAAAATTCTCCGGCACACCTACTTGTCTGTTACGCTTCACCATCTTCATCACAAAGCAATTCGCTGATGATGCTTGCCATCGCCCGGACTGCCTGCCAGGACCACGCCTATCGTATATGCTGCCCCATTTTTCCACAGCACATGCCGTCTCCACGTGATTGCTTTGAGGGGCGAAAATGGTCAGTTTCAGGGGCGGAAATGGTCAGTTTCAGGGGGCAGAATGACCACTTGGGAGGCAGCAGCCCTGCGGAAGGAGGGCGAAGCTCTGAGCTTCCACCCCAGCGGCACGCTTCATGCCTGCGGAAAACGATGAATTTCAGGGAATTGCAAGAAGGGCTTACGCCCGGAAAGGCAGGGCGCAAGCATTGTGGACAGCCTTGGATTGGCTGCCGACGACGCTTGTCCGCCTCCGCTTTTCACCACATTCGGGCAACAGCGCCATTCGTGCTCATCCATTCCACCCTGCCACGAGACGAACGAGCCATACGCCCCCACCCATTTATACACGAGAAAAATAACGTTTCCACACGGGGAAAAAATATTTCCACACGAGGAAAAAACGTTTCCACACGGAGAAAAAAAGTTTCCACACGAGGAAAGACTCCGGACACAAGAATAGCACGAACAACACGAAGCAGCAGAAACGTCATTCACTGCATTCGTGTTATTCGTGCTATTCGTGTTCCGTCAAGACACAGCCGCGCCTGCCGCGCTATTCAGGGAGCGTCACGCGGAAGAGAGGGCTATCCGTATGCTCGCGACGGAGGATTTCCTTCATGCGAGCCACGATTTCGGGATGCTGCGCTGAGACATCGTGGTCTTCGTGGAGGTCGGCAGCAAGATTGTAGAGCCTGCACTGCCCTTTCTGCACTACCATTTTCCAATCGCCCATGCGGAGGCCCATCATGTCCGTCTCTGCAAATTCCCAATACAGGCTTTCGTGCGTCGGCTGCGTGCCCTCGCCCGTCAGCGTGGGATAGAAGGAGATGCCATCGAAATAGTCGGTCGGGAGCGAACGGCTGCGATAGCGTTCGGCATAACGGTCGATGCCGGCAATGTCGCAGAATGTAGGCATCAGATCATAGAATGCCAGCTGATGATTGCTCACGGTGCCCGCCTTCACCTTTGCAGGCCATCTGACGATGAAGGGGATGCGGATGCCGCCCTCATACGTGCTGCGCTTAATGCCCCGCAGCAGTCCGTCGCGATTGAAGAAATTGGGGTCTGCCCCGCCCTCCTCGTGCGGCCCGTTGTCAGAGGTAAAGATGAGGACGGTGTTTTCAGCGAGGCCCTTCTCCTCCAGTTTGTCCATAATCTCCCCCACCTGCACATCAAGGCGTGAAATCATGCCGGCAAATTCCGCATGGCCGCAGTCGGTGGGGTTATAGCGCGAGCCCTCCGAGCCTGCATACGTTCGCTCGCCCGTAGTGAAACGCTGCTTGTATCGCTGAAGAATCGAGTCGTCGGGCTGTGCCAGTTCGGCGTGCGGGAGGGTGTAGGTGAAGATACCCAAGAAGGGCTGGTCGGGACGCTGGGCATCGAGCCATTCGAGCGCACGGCGATGAATGAGGTCGGCGGAGTATTGCGTGCGGCGTTTATAGTCAGCGCCGTACATCGGCCAGCAGGTGTTGGCTTCGAGGACCTCGCGCCGCACGCGGGTGTCGCCGCTGCTGCGGCTATAGACATTCAGAAAATTCGGGTAGTACAGATGCGCCTGAAACTGGCAGATATAGCCATAGAACTCGTCGATGCCTCGCGCCTCGGGCGTGGAGACGGAGCCTTCGTAGCCTCCTGCCCATTTGCCGAAAAGCCCGGTGGTGTAGCCATTATCCTTGAATATCTCGGGCAGGACCACGTGTGCCGTGTCGTATGGCTCCTGCCCCACGATGCGATAGTCCGCGTTTTCGCCATAGCGCACCTCGCCGCTCCAATGCTCCTTGTTGCCGCGCACATGGGTGTGCCCCGTGTGCTGCCCCGTCATGAAGCAGGCGCGCGAGGGAGCTGACACGGGGCTGCCGGCATAAGCCTGCGTGAAAAGCATTCCTTCCGCGGCAAGGCGGTCGATATGAGGGGTGTCGATGAGCCGCTGGCCATAGCAGGCGAGGTCGCCATAGCCCATGTCGTCACACATTATATATATAATATTAGGGCGGCTCTGGGCTTCTGCCGACTGGGCAGAGAGGGCGATGCTGCCCAGGAGGAGGGAGGTGGGGAGGATTTTCATGGTGAAGTTTTTTTGAATGACACTTGCAAAGTTACGTCATTTGGCGTGTCTGAGCAACGGGAAAGGGAGTTTTTAGCTGAAAGAACCGCATTTACGCCGCCTGACTGCACTGACGATTCCTGCATATCATAAGCGCACACGGGAAAAAGAGGAAGAATTGTCAGGAAAGAGGCGAGGATTCTGTGACAACTTGTCAGTATTGAAGCAGCCGCCCCCTCGTTGGCACTCCATTTGCTGACCTTCAAGGCGTAAAGACAAGGCAATGCTGCACAAGGGGCTCCCCGCAAAGGGGAAAGCAATCCGCCCCGCCATGCGGAAGATGCCTGCTACACGCCAAAAAAACAACAAAAATAACTATCACCACAATGAAACTTACACCGCTTGCAGACCGCGTCATCATTAAACCCGCTCCTGCAGAAGAAAAGACCGTCGGTGGCATCATCATCCCCGACACCGCTAAGGAAAAACCCCTGAAAGGCACTGTCATCGCCGTGGGCAAAGGCACGAAAGACGAAGAGATGGTGCTCCAGGAAGGGCACGAAGTGCTCTACGGAAAATATTCTGGCACGGAGGTGGAACTCGAAGGTGAGAAATACCTCATCATGCACCAGAAGGATGTACTCGCCATCCTCGGATAATCTCCACAGACAATTCCCAAACCTACGAGCGAAGACTAACTCCTAACCCAACAGACACACAGACACAATCATGGCAAAAGAAATAAAATATAATGTAGAGGCGCGCGAACTGCTCCACGCCGGTGCCGACGCTTTGGCAAATGCCGTCAAGGTAACCCTCGGTCCGAAAGGCCGCAATGTAGTCATCGACAAGAAGTTTGGCGCACCGCGCATCACGAAGGACGGCGTGAGCGTAGCCAAGGAAATCGAGCTGGAAGATGCCTTCCAGAATGCCGGAGCTCAGCTCGTGCGCAGCGTGGCCAGCAAGACGGCTGACGATGCCGGCGATGGAACGACGACGGCAACCGTCCTGGCACAGGCCATCCTCAACGAGGGTCTGAAGAACGTGGCTGCCGGCGCCAACCCGCTCGACCTCAAGCGCGGTATGGACAAGGCTGTGGCTGCTGCCGTTGCCAACATCAGAGAGCAGGCAGAGCAGGTGGGCGACAACTATGACAAGATTGAGCAGGTGGCTGCCATCTCTGCCAACAATGATGCTGAAATCGGTAAGCTCATTGCCGATGGTATGCGCGCTGTCAGCGTGAACGGCGTCATCACCATCGAAGATGCCAAGGGACGCGACACAGTGCTGAAGACCGTGGAGGGTATGCAGTTCGACCGCGGCTATCTCAGTGCTTACTTCGTGACGAACGCTGAGAAGATGATCTGCGAGATGGAGAATCCCTACATCCTCATCTACGAGAAGAAAATCAGCAATCTGAAGGAGTTCCTCCCCATCTTGGAGCCCGCCGTTCAAAGCGGACGCCCGCTCCTCGTCATTGCTGAAGACGTAGATAGCGAGGCACTGACAACGCTCGTCGTCAATCGTCTGCGCACGCAGCTGAAGATTTGCGCCGTGAAAGCTCCGGGCTTCGGCGACCGCCGCAAGGCCATGCTCGAAGACATCGCTATCCTGACGGGCGGCGTTGTCATCAGCGAGGACAAGGGCCTGAAGCTCGAGCAGGCCACCGTAGATATGCTCGGCTCGGCCGAAAAGGTGACCGTGGGCAAGGACCTCACGACTATCGTCAATGGTGCTGGCTCGAAGGAGAACATCGATGAGCGCATCAAGCAGCTGAAGGCAGAAATTGCCAACACGACTTCTGACTATGACAAGGAGAAGCTCCAGGAGCGTCTCGGCAAGCTCGGCGGTGGTGTCTGCGTATTGCAGGTGGGCGCTGCCAGCGAGACGGAGCAGAAGGAAAAGAAGGACCGTTGCGACGACGCGCTCTGTGCTACCCGCGCCGCCATCGAGGAAGGCGTGGTCACGGGTGGTGGCGTAGCTTATATCCGCGCACAGCAGGCCATCGCTGACCTCAAGGGCGAAAACGACGACGAAACGACGGGCATCCACATCATCCAGCGTGCCATCGAAGAGCCGCTCCGCCAGATTTGCAAGAACGCAGGCGTAGAGGGTGCAGTCGTAGTCAGCAAGGTTCGCGAGGGCAAGGGCACCTTCGGCTACAACGCCAAACTCGACACCTACGGTGACCTCCACGCTGCCGGAGTCATTGACCCTGCTAAGGTGGCTCGCGTAGCTTTGGAGAATGCTGCCAGCATAGCAGGCATGTTCCTCACTACCGAGTGCGTCATCTGCGACAAGAAGGAGGAGCATCCTGAAATGCCGATGGGTGCTCCCGGTATGGGCGGCATGGGCGGCATGATGTAAGCTGACTGCCGGCGAATAGTCGGACACGATAATAGCGGGCGTGCGCGGAAAGGAATGTCATCACTTTCCGGCGCACGCTCTTTTCGTTCTGTCGGCATTTTTAGTTGTTTTGCCATATTTATAATACATTTCGGAAGCATCATCGCGAAGAAAGACGAAAAAAGTGGGAGATTTTCTTGCGGCAAACGCAGAAACGCACTACCTTTGCACTCGCAATTGAGAAATTCAAGCCTTTACATGCACTCTTAGCTCAGTTGGTAGAGCAACTGACTCTTAATCAGTGGGTCCAGGGTTCGAACCCCTGAGAGTGTACCAAGGCAGCGCGGAACTATTCCCGATGCTGTACGACTTGAAACATCAATTGCTTCCACTTGCACTCTTAGCTCAGTTGGTAGAGCAACTGACTCTTAATCAGTGGGTCCAGGGTTCGAACCCCTGAGAGTGTACAAAACAACCGATAATGGCCATACGCCGTTATCGGTTTTTTGTTGGCTTTTCATGCCGACGCCTAAGAAATCTCCTGTCCCCGATGCCGTCTGCCTGCGATGGGCAGCACTGCATCGGGGACAGGAGATATTGTTTAGGCAGGTTCTATAAATGAATATTTAACGGAAGATAGTGTTTCTATTTTTCTTGGATATCTTCGCGGCTGTCGTGCCGCAGGTTTTTGTCTTTCACTCAGTTGCGCAGTCCGCTACGCTCCCTCATGAAAATCAAAAGCCTACGGCACGACAGCCGCGAAGACATTAAAAGCTAACTGACAGAACCCGCCTTTACGGAGAAAGAGCGGGGATGCCGAACGGCAAGGCTATGCCGTGGCCTCGCGGCTCTCGCGGAAAAGCAACGTGAAGAGGACGAGGACTACGAGGGCATAGGCAGCAAAGACGAACCAACACGTGCGCCAACCTGCGAGCACATCCGTCACGCCTGAATCGAAGACAAAATGGTTCACCACGGCCTGGGCAGAGAGCGTGCCGATGGTGGCACCGAGGCCGTTCGTCATAATCATGAAGAGGCCCTGCGCTGAGGAACGGATGTCGGTGCTCGTGTGGCGATCGACGAAAAGCGCACCGCTGATGTTGAAGAAATCAAACGCCACGCCATAGACGATACAGCTGAGGACGAACATCCATACGCCGGCCCCCGTGTCGCCCATGCCGAAGAGCCCGAAACGCAGGACCCACGCCAGCATGGCTATCATCATCACACGCTTGATGCCGAAACGTTTCAGGAAGAAGGGTATGAGAAGGATGCAGCAAGTCTCGCTGATTTGACTGATGGAAATCAAGATGTTGGCATGCTGTGCGCCGAAAGTGTCGGCAAATTCAGGGAGGGAACTGAAACTCGTGATGTAGGGATTAGCGTAGCCATTGGTGATTTGCAGACTGACGCCAAGGAGCATGGAGAAGATGAAGAAAACAGCCATGCGCCATTCACGGAAGAGCTTGAAGGCATCGAGCCCCAAAGCCTGCATCCATCCGCCTCCCGCAGACTGTTTCCCCTTGACGGGGCAGGCAGGCAACATGAGGCTATAGGCTGCGAGGATGAGACTCAGCGCTCCGCTGACGAGGAATTGCCGGCTCGAATCCTGATAGCCCAGCAAATCCACCGTCATCATCATGACAATGAAGCCCACAGTGCCGAAAACGCGGATGGGCGGAAAGTCCTTCACGATGTCGAGCCCATAGCGCGTCAAGCCATTGAAGGCCACGGAGTTCGACAGGGCGAGCGTCGGCATGTAGAAAGCCACGGAGAGGGCATAGAGCGCGAAAAGCACGCCAATCTGGAAACCGGCCTGCAGACCATACCAGCCCGCCGCGAAGAGGAAACCGCCCGCCAGCACATGGCAAAGGCTGAGCAGACGCTGCGCCTGCACCCAACGGTCAGCCACAATGCCCATAACGCCTGGCATCACCAGTGAAACAATGCCTTGGACGGCATAAAACCATCCGATGATGTCGCCGTAGCCATTCTTCGCCAGGAACGTACCCATGCTGGTCAGGTAAGCACCCCATACGGCGAACTCCAGAAAGTTCATCACCGTGAGGCGGGATTTCAATACAATGTTATTCATAAGTAGGTAATAAAAATTATTTTACGATAGATATAGTAGGCGACTATTATGGATTGTATGTTAGAACCCTCTCTTTGGCGCATCTTTTAGCCTTGAAAAACGTCACATAGCACGCGCTATGCTCCTTTTTTTCAAGACTAAAACCTGCATCCAAATAGAATTCTAACATAAAAGGTAGGTTCTATAAATTAGTTTTCAATGTAAGGCAGTGTTTCTGTTTTACTTGGATGTCTTCACGCCTCTCGCACCGTATCTTTTTGTCTTTCATTCAGTCACGTAGCCCGCTACGCTCCCTCGTGAAAAACAAAAACCTACGGCACGATAGTCGCAAATACATCGCAAGCTAATTGATAGAACCTACCAAAAATCATTTTCATTACCTACTAAAAGGAGAAGTTTTGATTTTTTTGAGGAAAATTTGCGGTCGCAAAATTATACTTTCTCCTTCTTTTACACAAGAAATACGCGGGAAAACAGGGAGGCAAGCGCAAAAACGCCGCTCGTTTTTCCGAATATCTCCCTGCTTTTCATCGACGGACTTGGGGCAAAAGCGCATTTTCCGCCTGCGGCGTGAGGGCACTCCTGACGTCCGCCTTCGCGCCACAATCATTCTTGCCCTACTCCATTCAAATAATTTCCATCAAGCAGGCAGAGAAGAATCCGTTTATTGGCAAGCTGCCTGAGTTCCACGCCGCATTCCGCCCAAGAGTGACCATTTTGAAGCGAAAAATGGCCATTTTCCGGGGGCAATACAATCACTTGGAGGGGCGAAAATGATGACTTGGGAAGCGGGAGCCCTGACGAAGGATTGAGAACCACGGATTTCCCACACAGCCGCAAACCATTTCCTGCGACTTACCCACCTACTTATTTTTGCTTAACGCCGTCTGCAAAGCACCCCTTTGCCGACGCATCTTCAAGAATATAATCAAAAAAAACATAGGATATTTTTGCCACAAATTCGTAAATTTGCACGCAAAAGCAAAATTCAATGACGTACCCAGATAATATAGAACGAAAAATCGGATTCTCCGATATACGCACCCTGCTGAAAGGCCGCTGCATGTCCACATTGGGCACAGAATGGGTGGACAGCCGGGTACAATTCTCGGACGACTATGAGAGCGTCACGGAAACACTGGCACAAGCCCGCGATTTCATGCGCTTCATGGAAGTGGAGGAAGATGTGTATGAAGAGAATTTCTATGATGTGCGCCAACCGCTGTTGCGCATACGCCCCGAACGCACCTACATGGAGGAGCTCGACCTCTTCGACCTGAAGCGCTCCCTCCAGACAGTGGTCAGCCTCGTCGAGTTCCTGCGCAAGACTTCCGCTGAAGACGCTACCACCCCGCATACCGACGAGGCGCAGCCCGCACCGCGATACCCCGCCCTCTACCGCATGACCGAGGGAGTGGAATGCTTCCCGGAAATCATACGGCGCATTGACGCGGTGCTGAACAAATACGGAAAAATCAAAGACACCGCCTCGCCCGACCTCCTCTCCATACGCCATAGCATCGAGGTGACGGCACGCGGCATCAGCCATTCATTGCGCAGCATCATCAACGTAGCACAACAGGAGGGCTACATAGACCGCGATGTCAGTCCGACCATGCGCGACGGACGCCTCGTCATACCCGTAGCTCCCTCGCTGAAGCGCAAAATCAAGGGCATCATCCACGATGAAAGCGCAACGGGAAAGACCGTCTTCATAGAGCCTACGGAAGTGGTGGAAGCCAACAATCGCATCCGCGAGCTGAAAGCTGCCGAGAAACGCGAGACGATACGCATTCTTCAGGAGCTTTCCAGCCAGATTCGTCCGCACGTGTCGGACATGATGGCCTCGCTGCAGTTCCTCGCCCACATTGACTATCTGCGCGCTCTTGCCACCTTCTCTGCCAATTTCAACGCCATCGTCCCCCAGCTCACTGACCATCCCCACCTCGACTGGGTGCAGGCGCGCCATCCGCTCCTCCAGCAGAGCCTGGAACGCCATGGCAAGAAGATGACTCCCCTCGACATTTCCCTGCGCGGAAAGGCACGCATCCTCATCATTTCCGGTCCGAATGCGGGCGGAAAGTCAGTGTGCCTGAAGACCATCGGCCTGCTGCAATACATGTTGCAATGCGGCATGCCCATCCCCGTCCGCGAAAATTCCACGGCCGGACTCTTCCACGACATCATGATCGACATCGGCGATGAGCAAAGCATTGAGGACGACCTCTCCACCTATTCCTCCCATCTGCTGAACATGAAGATGATGATGAAGCATAGCTCTGGCCGATCGCTCCTGCTCATTGACGAATTTGGCGGCGGCACGGAACCGCAGATTGGCGGCGCACTGGCAGAAGCCATGCTCCACAAATTCGTGGAGCGCGGGGCATACGGCGTCATCACCACCCACTATCAAAACCTCAAGCACTATGCTGACGACTGCGAACAAGTGGTGAACGGCGCCATGCTCTACGACCGCGCCCAGATGCAACCCCTATTCGTGCTGCAAATCGGCAATCCCGGCAGCTCGTTCGCCGTAGAGATAGCCCGCAACATCGGCCTGCCCGAAGACGTCATCGCCTATGCCTCCGACTTGGTGGGCAAAGACTACGTGATGAGCGACAAATACTTGCAAGACATCGTCCGCGACAAGGTATATTGGGAGAACAAGCGCCAGAAGATTCGCCAGCGCGAGAAGCAGCTCGAACAGACCATCGCCTCCTACGAAGAACAGCTGTCAAGCATTTCCCAGGAGAAACGCCAAGTGCTCTCTGGAGCGCGCGAAGAGGCGCAACGCCTGATTCAGGAATCGAACGCCCTCATCGAAAATACCATCCGCACCATCCGCGAAAGTCAGGCCGAGCGCGAGCGCACACTGGAGGCCCGAAAGGAGTTGCAAGAGTTTCGCGAGAGCGTTCAGGCTGCCGAGAAGGCAAAGCCCGACGATGAAATCACGCGCAAGATGGAGAAAATCCGCCGGCGCCAGGAACGCAAGAAGGAGGGCAAGCGCGCCGTGGGCAATCTCATGACCTCGCTGGGCGGACTGGGCAGCGGCAGCGGACTGAGCGGCACTCTTGCCAACCTGCGCGACCATGCCTCGCAGCAAGAAGCCCTGGCACGCCAGCCCATCACAGTGGGATGCTGGGTGAGAATCAAGGGGCAGAACACGGTGGGACGCGTAGAGGTGGTGCAGCCGAAGGTGGCACGCGTGCTCTTCGGCGTGATGAACACGATGGTTCCCCTCTCGCGACTGGAAGTGGCGACACCGCCCGATACCAAGAAGCCCGCCACACAGGTCAGCTCGTTCGTGGGAAAGGAGACGCGCGACCAAGTGTATGAGAAGAAACTCCATTTCCGCCCTGAAATCGACCTGCGCGGCATGCGCGGCGAAGAGGCCCTGACGGCTGTGAAATACTTCATCGACGATGCCATCCTGCTGGCACAGAGCCGCGTACGCATCTTGCACGGAACAGGAACGGGCGCACTCCGCACGCTCATCCGCCAATATCTCAACACGGTGACTGGCGTGAAGAACTATCACGACGAGCATGTGCAGTTCGGCGGCGCGGGCATCACGGTAGTGGAACTGGAATAAAAGAACGGGCAAGCAGGCAAGTAGGTAAAGGTAGATGGGAATCATGATGGCTTTCATCACCTACTTACCTCCCCCCGACGCTATACAGACTTAACCTAAATGATATATTTATGGCATTTATCTCTACATCCAACCTCAAAGGCGACGTGTTCGGCGGCATCACAGCCGGCATCGTAGCCCTTCCTCTGGCTCTCGCCTTCGGCATTCAGGCATTTGGCGGCATTGACGACCCTGCTGCCAGCAGCCTCGGAGCATTGGCAGGCTTGGTCGGCGCTACGCTCCTGGGATTCTTCGCTGCAATCTTCGGCGGAACCCATAGCCAAATCAGCGGTCCGACAGGCCCGATGACGGTCATCACTGCCAGCATCGTCAGCGGCACATGGACTGCCGCACAGACCGCACACCTCGACACGCAGGCGGCATTCACCAGTGTCATCGTTGCCATGAGTCTTGCAGGCATCTTCTGCGGACTCTTCCAAATCCTCTTCGGCATCATCCGCATTGGCAAGTATGTGCGCTACATACCCTATCCCGTCCTCTCAGGATTCATGAGCGGCATCGGCGTCATCATCATCCTCCAGCAGCTCTATCCGCTGATTGGCCTGAAAAGTCCTGTGCTCGTGGTAGATATGATCATGGAGTTCATTGACCGCGCCAGCGATGGCCTGAGCTGGATTGCCCTCGTCTTGGGCATCGGCACCATCGCCATCGTGCAGCTCTTCCCACTCTTGACGAAGAAAATCCCTGCCACGCTCGTCGCGCTCATCATCATGACGGTCGTCAGCCTCTTCATCCCGGGCAATTTTCCTACGATTGGCAGCATTCCCGCCGGACTTCCCCTACCCTTCTTCGCCAAGGAGGGCATCGACTTGACAGGGCTTGACTGGTACGTGCTCATCACGAACAGCCTCGTGCCGGGCCTGACGCTTGCCGGATTAGGCAGCATCGACACCCTGCTGACAAGCGTCGTGGCCGACAACATCACGAAGACGCACCACAATCCCAATCGCGAACTCATCGGCCAGGGCTTAGGCAACGCCATTGCCGGACTCTTCTGCGGCCTGGCAGGTGCCGGAGCCACGATGCGCACAGTGGTAAACGTGAAAAGCGGTGGCCGCACGCAGCTCAGCGGTGCAGTTCATGCCCTTTTCCTCTTCGCCATCCTGATGGGCCTCGGCGCACTCGTGCAATATGTTCCCCTCGCCGTCTTGGCAGGTATTCTGATTACGGTGGGCTGGGGCATCATTGACTTCCGCGGCTTCCGCGATCTTCGCAAGATTCCCCGTGCCGATGCGTTCGTGCTCATCATCGTTTTCCTCATGACAGTCTTCATCGACCTCCTCACTGCCGTCGGCATCGGCATGGTGGTAGCGAGCGTGCTGTTCATGAAGCGTGCCAGCGACTTGGCAGAAGGTGGCTATGTGACGATGGATGCTGCCAATGAGGAGAGCCCCTGGGCAGACGAGGCATCGCTCCCTGAAAGCATCAAGCATCAGATATGTATCGAACGTTTCCACGGCCCTATTTTCTTCGGCTCCATCACGGGCTTCAACAAAGTGATGCACCAAGTGCCGGAAGAGGCCAAGGTGGTGATTCTGAGAATGAAGCGCGTGAAATATATGGACCAGAGCGGCGTGTATGCCATGGAGGCTGCCGTCAAGGAGCTTCAGGAACGCGGCATCCTCGTGCTGATGACCATCATACAGCCACAGCCGGCATATCTGCTCCAGAAGATGGACTTCATTCCCGACGTAGTGAAGAAGGAACACACCTTTGACACTTTTGAGGAATGCACGGAGTTCCTCAAGAAGCTCGACATCTTCGCTTAAGATTTCCATTCACAGAAGGCTTACAACGTATGAGGGGGTAAGGGCGAAAGGTGGGCTCAGCGCGCACCGCCCTCACTCCCTCTTGCCCGTTTGGCAGGCAAAGCCATGCAGGCCATCTGACAAAAAGCAGGAATAATCCCTCATCCCTCTCTCCCCTTGCTCCTCCTCCAACATCTCAGCATAGGCTATCGTCGCCACCGCGTAGCTGAAGGGCTCAACGCCTCTCTCCCCACAGCCAGCCTGACGGCACTCATCGGGCGGAACGGCAGTGGAAAATCCACGCTCATACGCACCGTCTGCGGACTGCAGGCTCCCATCGAAGGAAAAATCATTGTCGATGGGGGCGATGGCAACGTCTGCCATCGGCCCGGCCCACGCGACATCGCCGTCGTGCTCTCCATGACGCACTACGCCACACCACGGCTGACGGTGGAAGAGGCCGTGGCACTGGGCCGCCTGCCCTATGCCGGCCGCACCGGCCACACTACTCCTGCCGACCATCACGCCACCGAGCGGGCTATCCGCCAGTGCGACATCGAGCCGCTGCGCCGCCGCCTGCTCACCGACATCAGCGATGGCGAACGGCAACGCGTCATGATAGCGCGGGCACTGGCGCAGGAGACTCCGCTCATCATCCTGGACGAGCCCACCGCCTTCCTCGACTACAGCGCGCGAGTGCAGACCATGCGACTTCTGCGCAGACTCTGCGACGAGGAGGGGAAGACGCTGCTCTTCTCCACCCACGATTTGGAAATTGCCCTCCCCGCTGCCGACCGCCTCTGGGCTTTCCTGCCGCCGGAGACATCGGGAACGCGCCTCATCGAAGGCACTGCGGCTCAGCTGGCCACTGAAGGAACCCTTCAGCGCATCTTCCCTGAATACCAGCAAGAGTAGCCGACCGATTACCTTCAGGGACACCATCCTCCACAAACAGTCATTTTTCAACCTACACCTACAGCATGATAGTCTGCATTGCCGAGAAGCCCTCGGTAGCCAAGGATATTGCCCGCATATTAGGGGCCGACAAAGACTGCCGCGACCGCAACCGCCACGGCTACTACGAAGGCAACGGCTACCAAGTGACATGGACTTATGGCCACCTCTGCGAGCTGAAGAATCCCGAGGAGTATTCTCCACTATGGAAATCGTGGGCACTTTCTACGCTGCCCATGATTCCGCCACGCTTTCAGATACACCTGAAAGAGGAATACGAGGCGCAATTCAATCATATCAAACGTCTCATGCAGCACGCCGACGCCATCATCAACTGCGGCGATGCCGGGCAGGAGGGCGAACTGATACAACGCTGGGTGATGCAGCTTGCACAACCTTCCTGCCCCGTGAAGCGCTTGTGGATAAACTCCATGACGGACGAGGCCATCCGCGAGGGCTTTGACAACCTCCGCCCGCAGGACGACTACCAGTCGCTCTACGAGGCCGGGCTGTGCCGCAGCATCGGCGACTGGCTGCTCGGCATGAATGCCACTCGCCTCTATACGCTGAAATATGGCCGCAGCAGTCAAAGCCACGGCAGGCCGCAGCCGCTCAGCATCGGGCGCGTGCAGACGCCCACCCTCGCCCTCATCGTCAGGCGCTACTGGGAGATTCAGAATTTCAAGCCCGAGCCTTACTGGGTGCTCTCCACCATCTACCGCGATGTCACGTTCACGGCGAAAATGGCGGACGAGGCTACCGAGGAGGCTGAGGGCAAGGAGGGAAAGGACGGCCATGAGGGCAGGGAGGCTCAAGGCAACAAGACGTCGGCCGCGCTGCGCCGCGGATTTTCCACGCGCGAGGAGGGCGAGGCTGCCCTGAAGGCCATCGGAGATGCGCCCTTCTGCGTCACTGCCGTACAAAAGCGCAACGGCACGGAGGCTCCGCCACGACTCTTTGACCTCACCTCGCTACAGGTGGAGTGCAACAAGAAGTTTGGCTACGGCTCTGACCTCACGCTCCAGCTGATTCAGCAGCTCTATGAAGGCAAGCTGACCACATACCCGCGCGTAGATACCACCTTCCTCCCCGATGATGTCTATCCGAAATGCGCGGGCATCCTCAATGGCATCAAGGATACGCCCTGCATCGGCGACCCTTCTGCCACCTCGTATGCCGACTATCTCACTGCGCTGCGCGGCAAGCCGCTGAAACGCTCGAAGAAGGTTTTCGACAGCTCGAAGGTGACGGACCATCACGCCATTATCCCGACGGGGGTGCCGCCGCGCAATCTGACGGACATGCAGCGCAATGTCTTCGACCTCATCGCCCGCCGCTTCATCGCCGTCTTCTATCCTGACTGCCAATTTGCCACGACCACCGTCGAGGGCGAGGTGGAACAGCGTGGCCCTGCCGATGCCTGCATTGGCGACGGACGCCCCATTGCCTTCAAAGCCACGGGCAAGGTCATCACCAATCCGGGCTGGCGCATCGTCGTCAAGGCTGCCGCCGTGAGGCAGGACGGCGAGCAAGCGGAGATGCCGCCCTTCGTCAAGGGCGAAAGCGGCCCACACACCCCGACGCTCACCGAAAAGACCACGCAGCCTCCCAAGCCATACACGGAGGCCACCCTCCTGCGTGCCATGGAGACGGCAGGACGCAACATCGACAACGAGGAACTCCGCGATGCGCTCAAGGAAAACGGCATCGGGCGTCCTTCCACACGGGCGCAAATCATCAAGACGCTCTTCACACGCGGCTATATGCGCCTCGTCAAGAAAAGCCTCGAACCCACGCCGACGGGCATCGAACTCATCGGACTCATCAAGGAGGAACTGCTGAAAAGTGCTGAACTGACGGGCATCTGGGAGAAAAAGCTCCGCCAAATCGAGCGGCACGAATATGCTGCGGCACAATTCGTGGCAGAACTGAAAGAGATGGTCAGCGGCATTGTCGATGAGGTGATGCGCGACCCTTCCAATCGCCGCATCGAGCAAGGCTCTTCTGATGCCCCGCAGACCGCCGCTGCCCCCGCGGCAGGCAAATCGGCAGCTGAAAAGCCGAAGCGGAAGATTATTCGCGCGGGCAGCACTTGTCCGAAATGTGGCGAGGGCAAGGTCATCAAGGGCCACACTGCCTACGGCTGTTCGCGATGGCGTGAGGGATGCGACTGGCGCAAGCCTTTCTCCTGAAGCCCGCCCTTACGGAATGCGGCCGACTCATCTATTCAACAGCCGATTCAACTATCAAAACAGCCGATTCTACTATCAAAACAGGTAATGAAATGGGAGCTTACAATTTTTTTGTCACCTCATTTCATTACCTACCCCACTTACTTCTTACGCCCTTCCCTCCGCGTACTTCCTGATGCCTCAATGCTTGATGAGAAATCGGCCTCGGGAAGTCCGTTTTTCCTCGTTCCCACTCCCCGGAATTCCATTGTTTTTCGCCGTCGTGAAGCGTGCAGCCGGGCTGGTGCCCAGAGCTTCGCGCCGCAGCCTCAGAGCCTCAGCTTTCCAAGTGTTCATTTTCAGCCCTGAACGTGACCATTTTCCACCCTCAAAATGGCCATTTTCGGCCTGCAAAGTGGCCACATGAAGACGAAAATGTCTGTCAAAAATTTGAAAATGTCTGTCAGAGATTTGAAAACGTCCGTCAGAGACTTGAAAACGTCCGTCAGAGACTTGAAAACGTCTGTCAGAGACTTGAAAACGTCTGTCGGAGATTTGAAAACGTCCGTCAGAGACTTGAAAACGTCTGGCAGAGACGGGGCGGCATATAGCCTGCTGCCCTTCGCACGCTGACGTTTGCCACCGCCTACGCAGCAATTACGTGCAGCGCGTCCAGACGCATCGTCGGCTACGATTATCAAACACTCCCTTTCCTCTCACAAATTCCCGAACTATCCTTATGCAAAAATTCCGCCTACTCTCCCTCCGGCTCTTCCTGAATGGTGCCTCCATCTCGGCCGTGCCGTCCTCACCCCTGCCCTGCCATAGCTTTCAGCAGGCGCAGCACGCATAGGCTCTCCTACCCTCCCCCATGAAAAATCCTTTTCCCCATGCAAATACTCAAAGCTCCCATCACATTTGACCGCTTCGTGCGCGGCTGTATGCTGCTGGCAGTGGTCGCATTCATCATCTTCACACTGCGCTATCTCAGCACAGTGCTGACTCCCTTCTTCATCGCATGGGCAGTGGCGTGGACGCTGATTCCCATCGTGAAGTTCTTTCAGCACACGCTGCATCTGCGCTATCGCCTCCCCTGCGTCCTGCTGACGCTGGGCCTCAGCGTATTGCTCATACTGGGCCTGGCGGCAGTCACTGCCCCCATCTTCATCGAAGGCTTCATACAGCTGAAGGAGGAGATTCTGCATTTCCTCAATCCCGGTCAGCAGTCGCACCTGCCACACTGGGTGCGCAAGCTCATTCATGAGATTACGGGCAACATGGATTTGGCGGGCATCCTGCAGCAGGAAGACATCATCAATGCCCTCAAAAGTGCCGTGCCGAAGGCGTGGGACATGCTGATTTCCACTGCCAATCTGGCTTTGGGCATTGCCTCCGGCCTCTTCGCCGTGCTCTATCTCCTCTTCATCCTCATGGACTACGAGCGTTTCTCCACGGGTTGGGTTCACTTCGTGCCGCGTTCGCGCCGCCCCTTCTTCACCCGCCTCGTCAGCGATGTGGCGAGCGGAATGCGGGGCTATATGCGCGGGCAGGCCATGATAGCCCTCAGCAATACCATCATGTTCACCATAGGCTTCTACGTCATAGGGCTGAAGATGTGGCTCGGCATGGGGCTCTTCGTCGGCATAATCAGTTTCGTCCCCTACATACAGGTGGTAGGCTTCTTCCCTGCTGCCATCCTCGCCCTGCTGCAGATTGACGAGACGGGACGCCCGTTCTGGGCGACGATGCTCCTTGTCGTCCTCGTCTATTGCGTAGTGCAAGTGATTCAGGATGCCATCGTCACTCCGCGCGTGATGGGGAAAATCATGGGGCTCTCGCCTGCCATCATCCTCCTCTCGCTCAGCATTTGGGGAAGTCTGGCAGGCATAGTCGGACTCATCATTGCCCTCCCCGTCACCACTATCCTCATCACCTACTATCGCCGCTATATCATCGGGAAACATCCTGACGAGGCTGACGACGCAAACCCCTGATGCAGCGGGGCCGACGAGGCTGCCACTCACGGAATACGCCGTCAAAGCAGCAGGCAGAGATAGCACAACGTGCGCATTATCAATGAGAAAAGCCAAAAAACCTCCACGTTATTCCTTGCAGAAGGAAAATAAAAAGTAAATTTGCGCCGAATTTTCCGCACAACCTCTCTGGGCGTCGCTCCCGCAGCCCTCACCCTCAGCCGAAGCCAAGCCTCTCGCGATGCCGCTTCGCACCTCCTGCCAGTGCAGGACAGAGCACGGTGAAGGGCGGAGCCACAGTAGAATCCCACGATGTTTTGCCGGGCCACAACCTTTTTAATTTCTATTTCAGTAAAATGGCTGATCTTATTAAAATTGCCGAGGCAGCATTTGCCACTGGCAAGCAGCATCCCGCCTTCAAGGCTGGCGACACCATCACCGTAGCTTACAAGATTGTCGAAGGAACGAAGGAGCGCATCCAGCTCTACCGTGGCGTAGTCATCAAGATTTCCGGTCACGGCGAGAAGAAGCGTTTCACCGTTCGCAAGATGTCGGGTACCGTTGGCGTTGAGCGTATCTTCCCCCTCGAATCTCCCGCTATCGAGAGCATCGAAGTGAACAAGATTGGTAAGGTGCGTCGTGCCAAGCTCTACTATCTCCGCAATCTCACCGGCAAGAAGGCTCGCATCCGCGAGAAGCGTTCCGGCAGCGTGAAGGAGGAGGCATAAGAAGTCTTCTGCAACTTCTGATAGACTGACAAGGTGTGTCATGGGCGTTTATGCTCTGGCACACCTTTTTTGGGGCTTTATGGGCAGGGCGTAGGATGCAGCACGGCTATGCGGGCAGAGAAAAAGGGTGTGCCAGAGCAGAAGAAACTCTGACACACCCTTTGTGTTTCGTGATAAAAGAGGCAGGCTTCATAGTGGAGCCCGCGCCTCAACGCGTCTTGCTGCGATACGCCGCCTGACGAGTCTGATATTCTGCCATAGCCTCCGTCAGGCGGTTGTGGGCTTGCGTATAGAGCGTGACGGCATCGAGATAGTCGGTGATGGCAATCGTTCCTGCCCGATATTCATCGATTGTCAGTCGGAGATTTTCATCGGCAGCACTGACACTGCGCTCCGCCACTTCTATCTGCGCATATCCTTCCGTCAGGCTATTCCATGCCGAAAGGATGTCTGTCTGCAACTGTTCGCGGGCATCCTGACGGTCGTTCTCCGCCTTCTCGCGCGCCAGCCGCACCTTCCGCAGGCTGTGGCGGCCGCCCCACCAGTCTGTCAGCGGGACGCTTACCGTGGCGAAGCCCACGAGGTTGGCATTCTTCATATTGTCCATGCCGCCGCCCAGTTCCATATGCTGATACATCCCCGCCGCGCCGACGGCGAGAGAAGGGAGGAGTTTGCCACGCTCCAGACGTTCCTGCAACCGCTGCGAGGCCACATTCCGCTCCGCCAATGCCAGTTCCACACGCGTCTCCACAGCCTCGGCGGGCGATACGAAGAGCGTTTCCGGCCTCGGGCATGCCTCCATGCCAATCCCACCGAAGGCAATATCGAAACTTTCCGGCTCCAAGCCGCACAGTTGTGCCAGCACGAGGCGCAACAGGGCATCGGCGTTGGCCAGTTGCAACCGCTGCGAGAGCATTTCCTGCTGCTTCAGTTCGATCTGCAAGAGGGCATTCCGGTGCGTCATGCCCGCCCGCACATAGTCGCCCGTATAGCGGTGGACAGCCTCCAGTTGATGGAGGGCAGTGTCGAGCGTCGCCACATTGGTGCGCAAGGAGGCGATTTGCCAGAAATATTCCGTGACGTTCTGCTTGAGGTCGCGCTCCGACATCTGCAGTTGCAGACGTCTGACCTCGCTCTGCAGCGCGGCCAGTTTCCTGCCCGTCAGGATTTGTCCGCCGGCATAGAGGGGCTGCGTGGCGATGGCATCGGCCATATAACCCTTCTTCATCATCGAAACGGCATAGCGCTCGGGGATGGCTAGTCCCATTTGCTCCAAGGCCGGCCCATAGGCAGCCGCAGCACCCGAAAGGTCCATCTCCGTCCGCATCAGATCCTTCGCCGCCACGAAACCCGTGGCACCGAGGCTGAGGGATGGGAAGAAATGCGTGAACGCCACGGCTTCGTCTTCAGCCGCCATCGCCACGTCGGTCCGCGCATTGGCCAGACTGCGGTTGTGACTGACGGCCTGCTCCAGACACTCCGCCAGAGTGTAGCTCGGCTGCGCAGCGGCGGAGGCTGAAAATCCCGCAGCGAGCAATATCGTGAATAGGAATCTACGCATAAAGGTGTAATTTATAGAACCCACCTAAAAAGAGAAGAGAATTAGAAACGAGGGATGGGGATGCTGCAGACAGCCGGCCTCAACGTCCTGACCGGCGGCCCTCATACATCTTCCAATAGACCACGGGCAGGACGGTGACAACGAGGATGAGCGTCCCGATGCCTCCCGCAAAGATGGTGATACCGACGGGCATCCAGAAACTGCTCTGCCCGATGATCATCGGAATGACACCTACCGCTGTCGTGGCGGTGGTGAGGAAGATGGGCACCATGCGCCGCCGTCCGGCATCGAAGGCGGCATCGCGGGCAGAGAGGCCTTCGGCCATCTTCTGGTCGGCATGTTCGAAGATGAGGATTTCATTGCGCATGATGATTCCCATCAGCGTGATGAACCCGAAGAGCGAGGTCAGACCGAGCACACGGTTGGCAGCCCACAGGCCCAACATGGCTCCGGGCAGCGAGAGCCCGATGGCGGCAATGCTGAGGAATGTCAGGTCGAAACGCTTGAAGTTGAAGAGCAGGAAGAAGAAGATGACCACCATGGAAAGGCTCAGTCCTGACGCGATCTGCGGAATCATCTCATTGTTCTTCTCCGTCTCGCCGCCGATTTCCGCGCGCACCCCCTTGGGGAGATTCATGCGGCCAATGAAGTCTATCAGGCGGTTCTGTATGGGGAGCGCGAGCACTCCGCGCTTTCCCTCCGCCGTCACGCTGATGCAGCGTTCGCCATTGCGGTGCAGGATGTTGGTCTCCGTCCAGACGGGTTCCACTTCCGCCATCTGGCTGAGGGCGACGCTCCCCGTCCTGCCCGCAGCCGCATTGAGCATGGCGGTGGCGGGCATAAGGCGCATCTGCCGGATATCATCGAAATCCTCCAGCGCGCTCTGCGGCTCATTGCGCAAGACGATGGGCAGTTCATAAGAGAGCGGCACTCCCTTCTGCCCCTGGGCTTGCACGCCGACAGCACTCTCCCAGATGCTCCCCACCTGCATATCGCCTGCATTCATGGACATCTGCAGGGCAGTCGTAGCGCGGTTGAAGCCCAACTGTGCCGAAACCACGGGGTCGAGCGTCACCTCTGCCAGCGGGTGGGGCAAGTCGTAGTCCGTATGCACCCATTCGAGTTCGGGTATCGTGCGCATTTCCGCCATCAGCCGTTCTGCCGCCGTGCGGATAGAGTCGAGGTTGTCGCCGTAGAAGCGGTATTCATACGTCGGACAATCCAGAAAGTCCATCTGCTGGAATTTCACATAGGCGTTGGGCCAATGGTTGCTGTATTTCGCCATGTATTCATCAATCAGGCGGTTCGTGGTCCGCGTATCAGGGGTGTTGACGATGAATTGCGCAAAGTTCTTGCCGCCCATCTTGGGCGCATAGGTGACATGGAATCTGGGGGATGCGCATCCGATGAAGGAGGTGATGCCCGTCACGCGGCTGTCGCGCTGCAGGACATTCCTCAGACTGTCGGCAATGGCCTGCGTGTCGGCGATTCCGGCACCCTTCGGCAGATAGATTTCCACGGCAAACTGGTTGCGGTCGGCATAGGGGAACTGGCGCATTTTCAGTTGCGGGAATATCAGTCCGCCGAGCACGATGAGGACGACGGCTCCTCCGATGGTCAGCCAGGGGTGCTTGAAGTTCCAGGCCAGGAGGCGGTCATAGAGTGCCTGCACATAGTCCGTATAATCGCGCTTTCCGCTTTCCTTGCGGCGTCCGAAGGCTTTCCTGATGAGCCCCACTTCGAGGGCGGGCATGACACAGACCGCCAGGGCGAGGCTCACCATCAGATTGATGGTGATACAGATGGGGAAAATGCCGATGACATCGCCGGCCTCTCCGGTCATCGTCAGGACGATGGGATAGAAGATGGCACAGATGCAGATTGTGGCGAGAAGCATGGGGAAGAAATATTGCCGCACGCTCTCCAATGCCGCCTCGCGGCGGTCGTAGCCTTTGCCCAGATACTCCAGATAGCCATCCACGACGACAATGGAGTTATCGACAATCATTCCCAGCACGACGATGAGGCATGCCAGCGACATGATATTGAGCGGAATGCCGCAGGCATACATGATGCCCACACTGATGAAGGTGCTGAGCGGCACGGTGGCGGCTGTCACCACTGCCGAACGCCAGGGGAAGAGGAGGAGCATGACGGCAAAGATGATGAGCATCGACTCCAGCAGATTCCACAAGAACTCTGCGATGGAATCGCCCACCACCTGCGGAAGGTCGGTGATGCGCGTCATCTTCACATCGTCAGGAAGGGTGTTTTCTGCACATTCCTGCAGGGCGGCATCCACTTCCTTGCCGTATGCCAGGATGTTGTTCCCCTCGTTCATCTCCAGGCTGAGCAGCACGCAGCGGTTGCCGTTCTGCTCGATGAAGCCATTGCTCAAATCATATTCGCGCACCACACGTGCGATGTCCTTGACGCGAACGCTGTGACCCCGGGCATCGGTGTAGATGATCTGTTCCGCTATCTCGCGCTCGCTCTGCTGCGAGGAAGCAATATGGAAGTCGAGGTTGTAGCCGGGCGTACTGATGTCGCCACTCGCCGTGGTGAAACCTTGCGCCGTCAGCGTCTGAGCAATGGCAGAAGGTCCGATGCCATAGGCCGCAAGGCGTTCGCGGTCGATGTAGAGGGAGATTTGCTCGCGCTGGTTGCCCAACTGCTGCACATTGCTCACACTCCTGATGCGGCGCAGGCGGTCGGCAATGGCATCGCTGTACTGCTGCAGTTCGCGATACGACCGCTGCCCGCTCTCGATGGAGATGAGCAGCGCACTGGTGTCGCCAAAGTTGTCGTTGGCCACGAGTGCCATGACGTTCGAGGGCAATTGCTGCTTGAAGCCATTCAGCCCATGCTTGATCTTCGACCACACCTCATCCTTGTTTTTGACATCATCGTTGAGCGCCACGAGCACGACGCACATGCCTTGGCTCGACGTGGTGGTGGTCTTGCTGCGTTTCACCTCCTTGAAGGTGAAGAGATAGCGCTCCAAGGGGCGGGCTATCTGGGCTTCTATCTCCTCGCTGGTGGAGCCCGGACTGACGGCGATGACGAGACCCTGGCGGATGACGACGGGTGGAAACTCATCTTTCGGCATTTTATCCATGCCGAAGATGCCGAAGAGCGTGAGGAGGCCTACGAGGAGTGCTGTGATTTTGAAATTTTCAAGAGGCCATGCTGCCCAATGTTTCTTTTTCATATCCCTATGCTATACAGAGTTCAACGTATGGCTACGGGGGTGCCTTCGCCCACCTTCTGCCAACCGTCCACAATCACTTTTTCGCCGCCCTTCAGACCTTCCGTGACGACGATGCGGTTGCCGGATGTCTTCCCCGTGGTGACCCGGCGGGCTTTGGCCTGATTGGCTTCCACCACCCACACGAACTGTCCGCCTCCGGTGAACTGCTGCACACAGCGGATGGGCAGCGTGATGGCGGCGGGAGTGGCGGCGGCAGCAGGCTTCATCTGCACATCGGCAATCATGCCGGGCAGCAGTTTGCGGTCAGCGTTCTTCACGTGTATGCGAATGTCATAGGTGCGGGTGACGGCGTCGGCACTGACTCCCTTCTCGATGCGTCCGCCTTCGTATGTGCGCCCCACGGCTTCTACACGGATGGTCGTGGGGGTCTGCGTCGAGAGGCCGGAAATCTCGCGCTCGGGAATGCTCACCTTCACCTTCACCGTGCTGATATCGAGGATGCTGACGATGGGTTCGGAGGTCAGCACCACGGATCCGGCATGAAAATTCAGGCTCCCCACTACACCGGCAACGGGGGCGCAGATGCGGCAGTCGGCCAGATTCTTCCGGGCAATGTCGAGCTGGCTCTTGGCTTGTGCCACCTGGCTCTGCACTTCCACCCACTTCACCTCGGGGAGCGACCCGGCTTCATAGACTTGCCGGAGACGCCGCAGGGCATCCTGGGCCTGGTCATACTGTGCCTGCGCGGCAGCCACCAGACTTTTGGCCTGCGACATGTCGAGCTCGGCAATGAGCTGCCCTTTGCTGACTGCCTGACCCTCTTCAACGCAGACGCGCTGTAGGGTGCCGCTCCCCACGAAACTGACGGGGGTGGAGGTGTTTTCTTCTACGATGCCCACATAGTGTTGCTCCAGATAGGCATCCGTCGGGGCAGCTTCTTCTACGCTGACACTGAGGGGAACTGATGCGGCGGGGTCTTTCTTTCCGCACGCTATCACCATGACAGCCAGAAGACAGCCAAACAGGGTGACGATGAGGGAATTTCTCATAATTCAAAGGAAAGGGTGTTCGCTGGTTATGTATCTGTTTTTCGGCTGCAAATTTAGGCAAAAGCGGCAAAACCAAAAACTGCATTCCCTTTTCAAGTTTTGCTTTCTTGATCACTACGCCGTATTATGTCAGTCAGGTTTTGCAAACAAAACGCCAGTTGCGCAATTAGTTTCTGCCAAAAAAGACGCAGGAACGAGTGTTCTGCGTCAGCATGCCCATCTGATGCGGCAAAAAGCATCAGGAATTTGAGGATCAACAGCAATGGGGATTCTTCCCAATTAGTACTATCTACGACACATCTATAAAAAAATGGAGCCATGCCATCGTGAACATAGCCCCATTCATATACAATATTATTATCGAGAATATAGAATCAAATGATATTTATTGTATTTCTATCCCCCATGTTCCCAAACCTATGCTGTCATAATAGCTGTAAGAGAAAACACCATGTTGCGGTATTTCATTTTCGTCATCGTAACTAATAATAGTTTCAGGCAGATTTTGGCAGGGCTTACCCAAAAATCCCAGATAAAGTGCATATCTCAAGCCTCTATCATACCACCAGTCCAGATTATACATAAACGGTCCAAGATCAACATCCAGCAAAAACGGAGACATCCCATAGCGTTTGAAGTCTGTTTGACTGCCATACGTCAATACTGCATATGCGTGATACTCGTCTTGCTGCAACTTTGTCATATTTCCATTTGTCCATTCTATTTTCAGATGGTCTTCATCTGCATCAATCGCAGTGACATGCCCATCATTATCATAAGAGAATTTTGTCAAATATGATTCGCCATCAGAATCCTGTTCTATCATTCTGTTCGCAAAATGGTTTTCACCGAATGCAAACGTATAAATCGTATGCACACCACCACTATACTGCATTTCTGCAACATAGTCCAAAACAGCACGATCGCTCCTGGGATATGAAATCGTGGCAATCGTGACCAATTCAGTAGTCTCCTTGCCATTTTCATCTTTCTTGGTGTCTATACTGGTTATCTTTGTAACAAGTCCCTGCTCGTTATATTCATATATGTATCCATCAAGCGGCATGACATTTTCTGCCAACGGACTGCCACTTCCGTATTTCTCCTCGAAATCTTCTTCATTGCAAGAACAAAATTGAACAGCAACCAACATGCACAAGAACATGTGTTTAATCAATGAGACCTTCATGTGTCAGATATAAATTTAATGATTCCTACTTCAAAACTGCAAACCTATAAATAGGCGAAGGGTTTTCGTTTTCATTTTCACAGCTATACTTTCAAAGGGGTCATGGAAATTTCCCTCTTCGTCATAGACATTATTCAAACGCGCCATGGCAACTCCATCATAGTTTGTTGGCCCACACCAGCGTGTTTCTATTCCACAAGATATAATCTTGTAGGAGACGGAGAGTCCTGCATTTAAGAAAGTGGCGTAATGATGGTATAATTCTTTATCCTGAATCATCACAGAATACGACGGTGTGACTCGGAAATAAAGCTTTAGCTTTAACCGGTCCACGGGGTTTACAGTCAAAGAAGGGCCGACACTCATACCTGCCTCAAGCTGCCAAATCCCCAAATTCGGCATCCCTGTATCGGCATTGTTGGTTTGTGTATTTTCAGACGCTGGCAAATCAGGATATTTTGCAACGTTGATATCTAAAAAACTCCAGTCCAAGCCAAATTTCATGATTCCTGCAAGCGGTTTTTTATGCAGGTAGTATGTGCAACCTGTGGTCAGGCCGAAAGCCATATCGCTTTTCATATCCGTACTGTTGCTTTTCATGGTTTGCATACCATAGGATACACTGCGGTATTTTCCACGTCGTTTCCATACTTTTTGCATGCGTTCCTCTCGCGCCGCATCAAGTTGTGGCAGGTCAGAACTATCTGACTGTACCATCAACATTTCACTTTGCTGATTTCTATCAGAGCTGCTGACTCCAATTGAATCTGTATGGATTTCCTGAGCATGGCTCACAGAAAATACGAAAAACAACAGACATGAATTATTTATAATTCTTTTTATTTCCATCATATACTTATTTCCATCCTATTCTTAGCCCGTACAGTTCCCTTGGGGATGCAAATTCATACACGAAGCGTGGAACTGTATATCCACGTCCTGATGTGCAGCCCTGAGAAAGCCTTTGGAAACGGATGTGCAGACAACAGCCCCACGCCATACGCATGGAGACCATTACGCCATCTCTTGTTTCCTTTCTGAAGTTTCTCAGGCTTCGCACATACAAGATGAAGAAATAACGCCTCTTTCGTCTATCTTGGAGAGATAATGCTATCTTGGAGAGATAATGCTGACAGATTTCCTGTGGCTCAGCCTCAAAACGCAGAGCCACTCCACCTGTCGGCACCACTACGGATGCTATCGGAAGCGCCATATATTTTCGGTCTTTACCGTTCAGCTTCCTGTTTTATTCGGCAAAAATACGCATGAAATCTGAAAAAAAGAAATGATTTTGCAATTTTCCGATGCGAGATTCCTGCCTTTTGAGCAGATTTTTGCCAAAAGCACTGCCACATGGGGTGAAACAGACAGGAATGAGCGCGCCCTGAAACCATAGCGCAGCAGCTGCCTGCCATGAGCCGCTCGCCTGATTCGCAGCCGACGGCCTACAGGCGACTGCGGCGACGAATGAGGAAGAGGCCGAACATCGTGAGCAAGCCATTGAGCATCAGCAACTCGTAGCCGAAATGATAGCCCCACCAGATGGGGACGAAATGATCGAGCAGGGCGCAGGAGATGGGGGCAAGGAGGCAGACGATGGGGGTATGGCGGTCTGCCACACCGCGCCGAGTGAGGAGGCCGAAGGCGAAGAGGCCGAGCAAAGGGCCGTAGGTGTAGCCCGCCATGGTGTAGATGACATCGATGGTGCTGCCACCGCGCAGCAGACTGAACGCGAGGATGGCGACGACGAACGCCATGATGACGGCCACGTGGACCCATCGGCGCAGGCGGACGTCCGTGGGGCGGCGGAAGATGTCGATGCAGAGCGAGGTGGTCAGCGAGGCGATGGCGGAGTCGGCACTGGAAAAGGCGGCGGCCACGATGCCGAGGACGAAGGGAATGATGACGAGGGTGCCCAGGCTTCCCGAGGCTACGAGCTGCGGGAGAAGGTCGTCGCCACGCTCCGGGAGGGGAAGCTGCTGCGCCGCGCAGAACACATGGAGCAGAACGCCGAGCCCGAGGAAGAGGGCATTGACGGGCAGGAACGCCATGCCATAGAGGCACACATCTTTCTGGGCATCGCGGAGCGTGGCGCACGTGAGGTTTTTCTGCATCATGTCCTGATCCAGCCCCGTCATGACAACGACGATGAACACTCCGCTCAGGAATTGCCGCCAGAAATACTGCGGCGAGGCGGCATCCCACACGAAGATGTGGGCGAGGGGATGGCGGACGACGGCTGACCATGCCTCTGGAATACTCATGCCGAGGCGGCCGACGACGGCGATGATGATGCCGGCGAGGGCGAGAAGCAGGCAGAGCGTCTGGAGGGCATCAGTGCGGACGATGGCTGCCATGCCTGCCTGACGGGTGTAGAGCCATATCATCAGCAGGACGGCGATGACGACGACGGGGAAGGGTATGCCGCAGGGCGCACCGACGAAGGAGAAGATGACGATGCAGACGACATAGAGGCGGGCGGCAGCCCCGGTGAGCTTGCTGAGGAGGAAGAAGAGGGCTCCCGTGCGGTGGGTGCGCTCGCCGAACCTACTGGCCAAATAGCCGTAGATGCTGGTGAGGCGAAGGCGATAATAGACGGGGAGGAGCACGAAGGCCACGACGAAATAGCCGGGAATGAAGCCCATGCACATTTGCAGATAGCTCATGCCTGCCGCCCCCACCCATCCGGGCACGGAGATCATAGACACGCCCGACAGACTGGCACCAATCATGCCGAAGGCTACCAGGGGCCAGGGGGCGCGGCGTGCGGCGCGGAAGAAAACATCATTGGCATCATCGCCTGCCTTTACGACGGCACGACGGGCTGCCATGCTGAGCAGCAGGAAATAGCCTACCAACACGGCGAGGACAAGGAGGAGGGGAGACACGGGGGAGGAGATTTTGGACGATGAGAAGGAAGGGGAGGATGGGCAACAGGGGGGGCTGCACGCTTCCGCCATGCCCCAAAAGAAGCGAATGCAAAGGTATGAAGATTTGGGAGAACGCAGAAGGGCGAAGGCTCAGAAGCAGGGGGGCAGCCACCATTTTGGCTGGATATTTGCAGACGGGGGCGAGGGCGGCAAGCCTGAAGTTTCCATCTTTCCGCCATCACGTTTGCCGGAATAGTCATCATTTTGAGGGCTGAAACCGACCACTTTGAGGGGTGGAACCGACCACTTTGAGGGGCAAAAATGATTAGACAGGAAGGGCTGCGCCTGCGGCATGAAAAAAGGCGTGTTCTATAAATCATGAAAATCTATAGAACACTCCTTCTTAGTCGTATGGAAACGCTTAAAAAGCTGCCGTGGAAGCAGCAGAAGCAGCCGTAGAAGCAGAAGATGCCGCAGGCGCAGCGGCTGCCAGAGCCTGACGCGCCATCGCCTTCGCCCGCTCTACCACGCGCTGATACTGCGCGGCGCGGCGGAAGAAGTCGTGCTTGCGGAGCATTTCCTGCCAGGGGGCGCAGCTATGCTGATAGGAGGCGAGCTCATTGGACTTCTGCAAATCGTGGACCGCCAATCGCGAGATTTCTGCCTCGCGCTCTCGGCGCAGACGGGTGCAGACGGCTTCCATGACGGGGCCTACGACGTGCTCTGCCAAGTCATGTCCGCGCATGAAAAGATAGGTGGTGGGGGGCGTCACGCCCAGTGCCTCCACGCTCTCGCAGAGCGGGCGGAAGGTCTGGCGCCCTTCCGGAAACTGACGCTGGAGCTGACTGACGCGGCGATTGCAACGCTGGCGCAGGGCGGCCAGGCTCTTTTCGGGATGGCTGAGGTCGAAACGGTCGATGGAGACAACATCGGCGAAGTCGCTGAGGGGGAAACGGTTGTGGCGGCCATAGGTGTATGCCCAGACGTTCCACAGGAAGAGGCGGTGGATGATTTGGCTATACTGCTCCAGGAAGGCGGAAAAATCGAAGATGTCGTGGTCATTGAGCGTGGCCATGACGCAGACGCGCTGCAACGTGGGGGCGTAGCACTGGAAGTTCTCTATGGCATAGACGTAGGTGTGGAGCACATAGGGCGAAGTGCAGAGCTGCTGGCTGATGGGCGTGGAGCCTTGCTCGAGATAGTCATAGTCGGCATCCACGCAGGCTATCATGTTGGGCCCGAGACGATTGCCCATGGCCATCTTTTTACCCCGGCAGAGGGAATTTCGGCTGGGGAGGGCGACATCGAATCGCACCTTCCGCCCTTCGCCGTCTGCCATGTCGGCAGCTACGTCATCGAGCAGCTGCTTCCAGAACAGGATGTCGTCGTAGCTCTCTACGTATGCCACGATGCGGCATGGCGCCGAGCGTCCTGCCAGGGCATTGGCGGCAGCGATGTAGGAGGAATTGAGGTGGGAGGTCAGGCCGGACATAGTTTTTTGGGGGGTCGGTAATGGTTGGGACTACTGCGAAATTTCGCTGACCTCCGTCACGCAGTCTGCCCATCCGTCCATGATGACGGCGGGGGAATGCGTGGTCAGCACGATCTGCGCATGGGGATTGAGCTGGCGAATCATGTCGATAAGCCGTTTCTGCCAGTCGAAGTGGAGGCTGACCTCCGGCTCGTCCATCAGGAGGACGTAGGGCTTGAGGTCTTCGGTGAGGACGGTGAGGAGGATGATGAGCATCTGCTTCTCGCCGCTGGAGAGGACGTAGGGGGAGATGTACTCGCCGTACTGGCAGAACCTCAGCTCATTGCTCTGCCTGTCAATGCGCTTGCCAGTTTCAGAGAAGAGTTCATCGACGAGGTCCTGAAATTTCGTCTTCATCTCAGCTGCCGCCGCCGCCTGCTCGCGTGCCGAGGGGTCGCCGCTCGTGAGGAGCTGAATCATGCGGTTGCCCACGTTTACCTGATAGTCGAGGTATCGGCGCTGAAGCTGATAGAGCTGCCAGTCGAGCTCCGTGGAGACTGCCCCTTCTGCCAGCGTGGTGAGGCGTTCGGACTGCACGAGCTGGCGGTCGATGCTGCGAATGACGTCGTAGCGAATGGTGGTGGCATCCTTCGGACAGAAATCCACCTTCACGCCGAAGAGGGCGCCCTGCGGCAAGGCATCAATGCGGATTTCGCCCGAGGGGGGAATGGAGAGCAGATGCTGCACAAGGCGGTTGATGATGGTGGACTTTCCCTCGCCATTCTTGCCGCTCAGCACATTGACGCTGGGCTGCAACTTCCAGACTATGTGCTTATGGCCGTTCCAAAGGCTGTTGATTTCAATCTTTTCAATGTATTCCGCAAATTTCTGCATAGCTGTTCATATTACAAAAGATGGGAAATGATGCAGCAAATATACGACTTTCTGAGCGTTGGCGGCAAAAAGCAATCACTTTTTTGACCAAAACGCGCGTTTTGCAGGCAGATAGAGGCGGGCGACGAGTGGAAGGCGAGCATGAGAATATAGGTGGCATTCGTCGATAAAAGCTGAGGAATAGTAAATTTTATCTGAAAATCAGCACGCTTATTCTTAACTTTGCCCTTCGGCGTGCATCTTTCCATACGTAGCCCGCCACTACTCCACCCTGCCGGCTGCGAACCCGGACGAAAAGACAACAAACATACACCTCTTATATATATACTGATGAAAGGAAAACTGCTATCCCTACTTGCGTGGCTATGCCTCAGCCTGACCGTCACGGCACAGAACCCACAGCGGCAACAGCACGCACAGACGAAAACGCGCACTCTGCAAGGAAGCGTGCTCACGGACAAGACACGGCAACCGCTGGAACTGGCTACCGTGAGACTGCTCACGCAGGACAGTACCCTCGTGACGGGCACCTTCACCGACTCTCTGGGAAACTACACGCTCCACACCGACCGGCGCGGCCCGATGATTGTGCTGGCATCGTACGTCTCGTTTGAGTCGGCAGCACAGGATGTGCGCGTGGGAGGCCCGCACGACACCATTCAGGTGAACGACATTCTGCTCAAAGGCGACGACATTGCCCTGCGTTCGGCAGTCGTCACGGCCACCGTGGCAAAGATGGAACAGCTGGAGGACACGACCGTCTTCAACGCCAGCGCATACCGCACGCCGGAAGGGGCTAACCTGGAGGCGCTCATCAAGCTCTTCCCCGGCATTGAGGTGGGCGACGACGGCAAAATCACTTGGAACGGCAAGGAGGTGAAGGAGTTTCTGATCAACGGAAAAGACTTCTTCAAGGGCGATACGGAAGTGGCGATGAAGAATCTGCCCGTCAGTCTCGTCAAGAAAATCAAGGCGTACGACAAAAAGAGCGACTACGCCGAGCAGACGGGCATAGACGACGGCGAGGAAACGACCGTCCTGGACATCATGACGAAACGCGAACTGAACCAGACGCTCGTGACGAATATCGACGTGGCAGGCGGATGGGACTGGGACGACCATGCGCTCTATTCTGCCAAGATGTTTGCCACCCGATTTACAGACCGCAGCCGATACACCGTCTTTGCATCGCGCAACAACATCGGCGATGCCAGCTTCGGCGGACGAGGCGGCGGGGGCGCGGGCTCTGGCATCACCACCAGCACGATGGCGGGATTCGACTTCAGCTGGGAGAACGACAAGAAAAGATTTGAGGCAGGACGCTTCGAGCTGAACGGCAATGTGCGCTATAACGGCAGGGACAACGATACGGAATCTACTGCGAGCAGCCAGAGCTTCATGAGCGGAACGACGGCACAGAGCTTCCAGAACTCCCACGCATGGCGCTCCAGCCTGAGCCACAACGTGAACTCCTCGCTGAGACTGCAGTGGTGTCCTGACTCGCTGACGAGCATCGCGCTCCGCCCTTCGTATTCGTTCAGCAAAAGCAAGGGGACGGCTGATTCGCGCTCGGCCACCTTCGACCAAGACCCCTTTGAGCAACTGCCGGGCACGGAGGATGCGGACGATGTGCTGGACCACTTCTTCGATGCACGCAATGGCGGCACGCCGCTCTTCAATGCGGACAGCGAGGATGCACCGGAATGGCTCGTCAATCTCAATCGCAGCACGAGCCTTTCGGAGAGCCAGAGCCACAGCGTCAGCGCGGAACTGAATGCCACGCGACGACTGACGGGCAAGGCGGGACGAAACATCTCCATGACTGCGAGGGGAGGATGGAGCCGGAGCGAGGCGTTCTCCTACTCCAAAGCGCAAATCTTCACCCGGCAGAACACGGCTGCCGAGGGCGAGACGCCGGCATTCAGCCTGAAAGACAACACGACGCACCAATTCTCGACCACGCCGCAGAAGAATTGGAACGTGAACGTGGGCGGCAGCTACGTGGAGCCCCTCGTCGGAAAATGGTTTGGCGAACTGCGCTACAACTACGAGCGAAAATTTCAGGACTCTGACCGCGCGCTCTTTGACCTCTACGATGCGCCGTCATTCCAGCAACTTCTGGCCAATCAGACGCAGTTTGCCACCATCGGGCTTTACCGCGCGGGCAACGATGCCATCGCTTCGTGGACCACGGACCCCCTGCAGGCACTCTCGGCCATGAACGCTGAAGACGTGCTGGCGGCGATACGCGATGCCTCGAACTCGCAGTATGCGCAATACAACTACAGCAACCACAGCGTGCGCCTCGGCATTCGCTACAACACGGAGAAGGTGCGCTTCAACGCTGCCGTCAATTTCAACCCGGAACACACCGTCCTGGACTACGAACGGCTGCTGCTCGACACCACCGTCGTGCGCAATGTCCATAACTTCCGCCCGGAGGCACGGCTGCGACTGAACTTCTCGAAGACGCACCGCCTGAACATCATGTATAGAGGCTCGTCGTCGCAACCGTCGATGACGAACTTGCTGCCCGTGGTCGATACATCGAACCCGCTGAACATCAGTGCGGGAAACACGAACCTCGAACCATCATGGCGCGACAATATCAGGATATTCTTCAACGGCTACAACGCTGACAAACAGCAGGGAATCATGGTACGCTACAACTTCGAAAACCTGCGACGGAGCATTTCGACGCTGCAAATCTACGACGAGACGAACGGCGTGCGCTACAGCCGGCCGGAGAACATCAGCGGAAACTGGAACACGAACGCCAACCTGACCTACAACCGAGGCTTGGGCAGGGAAAAACTCTTCAACATTGCCACCAGCACGAGCTTCAACTTCAATCATCAGGTGGGATATTCTGCCAGCAAAAGCTCCGTGGAGGACTTCAACCTGCCGGAAATACCGACCTACGAGGACATCAACAGGCTCTTCAACCGCTTCATGGCGGGAGGAGCTGAGAAGGCGCTGACGAAAACCACGCGGATTGGCGAACGTCTGGACCTCACTTACCGCCGCTCGCTATGGGACGTCGCACTGAATGGCAACATGAACTATCAGCACTCCGTGAGCAACGCCTCAAACGCGCGGAATCTGGACACTTGGAGCTTCAAGTATGGGGCGACGGCGAACGTTAATCTGGACTGCGGACTCTCCATCTCTACTGACATCGGCATGAACTCGCGCCGCGGATATTCTGAGGCTTCGATGAATACGAACGAACTTATCTGGAACGCGCAGATAGCGCAGTCGTTCCTCAAAGGCAAGGCGCTGACGCTCAGCCTGCAGTTCTACGACATTCTCCAGCAGCAGAGCAATATCAGCCGAAGCGTGACGGCACTGATGCGCGAAGACAGTTGGAACAACGCCATCAACTCTTACTTCATGGTCCACCTCATCTATAAGCTGAACCTCTTCAATGGCTCGCGCGCACAGCAGGAGGAGCAGCCTCCGATGGGTCCGCCCCCCGCTGGCGTAGGCTATGGCAGCGGGAGGCCAGGCCCCGGCGGCCGTCCGATGGGAGGCCCCGGCGGCAATCGCCCGATGGGAGGCCCGTTCTAAGAGAGAGGCAGCCCACTCCGACTGAGGGACGGCTCATTCTGAATGAGGGACTGCCCATTCTGACATAGAGCCATTCCGCCGCATCGGCAAGTGTATAAAAAAAAGTCGCACAGCTCAGGGCAACACCTGCGCTGTGCGACTTTTCTCTGTATCGGGAGGGGAAGTCAATTCTCCGCTGTTTCTATCTTACTCTAAAGGTAGGTTCTATCAATTAGCTTGTGATGCCTTCACTTGAAAACTAATTTATAGAGCCTACCTAAAAAGAATTTCGATTACCTACTTATCTTCCAGTCGCCTATCGTGCGTCTGACTGTATCGAAGTTGATGCCAACCTTGACAACAGGAAGCCTGCTGAGGGAAAATCTGGAAGCATAATTCTTGAGGTCTATCTGCTTCAGAGCTATCTCCGATGATTTATCGAGTTTCAGCTCAAAAAGATACAATGCCTTATCTGTGCTCATGACCACATCCACTCTGCCAGTGGGAGTATGCACCTCTACATCTACGTATCTGCCCATAAGCGAGAAAATGACATATAGCAACTGCTGATAATGCCCCTCGTAATCCGTGTTATTGCAATAGGGGATGGTAAGAAGGTATGCCTGAAGCAGACGCAGCATCTCATCAAGGTCGTCGTGAATCAGCGCACGATTCATTCGCGCCGTAGCTGTCAGTCCGCTGCCTGTCTGTCGTTGCACATAGTTGGGGAGCAGACTTTCCATCAGGCCGATACGAATTTCCCGGTTGGGAATGTCAAGGGTATAGAGCTTGCATGAAGAATCATAATCTGTAATCGTGACGTAGCCGCTCTGATAAAGCAGGGGCGTGATGGAAGTCATGCTCTCGGTTGGCGCATCAAACTCAGATTTCAAGGCTTCTATTCTGCAAATGTCTGATGGCGCAACATCAAACTCCCGAAGTTTCTCTACAAGGAACGTGGGCGTCCCACTCTCGAACCAATAACTCTCTATCTTATTCTTTGCAAAGGCAAGCATCAGGCTGAAAGGATTGAAGATGCCGGGCGAGGGCCATGTGAAATGATAGCCATCGTATTGCCTTTTCAGAGCAAGAAGCGCTTGCTCGCGAGTCTGCACCGTGGCGCGTGCCAATCTGTCAATATAGTCAGGCATCTGCGTAAGTATCTCTTCTTCGGTGATACCGCAAACGGCAGCAAACTCCTCGTCCATGCTGATATTCGTCAGATTATTCAATTCACTGAATATGCTGAGCTGAGAGAACTTGGTAATGCCCGTGAGAAATACGAAATGAAGATAGGGATCGCAGTCCTTCAGAGGCGAAAAGAAATTGCGCATGACATTGCGCAACACTGGCAGCATAGTCGTCTCGTGGGCAACATCGAGGAGCGGAGCATCATATTCATCAATCAGCACTACCACCTTCTTGCCCGTCTGATGATACGCAGCCTGAATCAATGCCGTGAAGCGGTCGTTGTTGTCTGGGGCAGGATGGGCAATGCCATAGATTTCTTCATATTCCGCAAGACGATTACCAAGATAGCGTTCCAGCTGCTCTTTCTCCATGTGCTTGCCTGAAGCCATACTGATGCGCAACACGGGGTACGCTGTCCACTCCTTCTCCTCTCTGTCAATGGCCAGACCCTTAAAGAGCTCCTTTCTCCCTTCAAAATAGGCTTGCAGAGTAGAAACCAACAGTGATTTTCCAAAGCGGCGGGGACGACTCAGGAATATATATTTGCTGATTGCCATCATCTTGCAGATGTAGGCAGTCTTATCAACATACATATAGTCTTTGTTCACCACTTCGCTGAAAGTCTGCAAGCCCACGGGCAAACGTTTGAGAGTCTTTTTATCCATACAGCATATAAGTTTTAGGCAATGAGCCTTGCAAAAAAAATTACAATCTTGAATTGCACGGCAAAAATATAGTAAAATTCTCACTTCACCAAGAAACAACCCGTTGGTTTCATATCTCAGACCGTCTTCAGACTGACCATTTGTCTTCTTGGAATGATGAGTAAAGGTAGGTTCTATAAATTAGCTTGCGATGTATTTGCGACTATCGTGCCGTAGGTTTATGTTTTTCACGAAGGAGCGTAGCGGGCTACGTGACTGAATGAAAGACAAAAACCTACGGTGCGAGAGGCGTGAAGACATCCAAGTAAAACAGAAACACGGCCTTACATTGAAAACTAATTTATAGAACCTACCTAAAACAATTGAATATCAGCACACCGGGGCCATACGCTTACAGAGACTGGCAAGCACGGCAGGAGGACGAGACAAAACAATAGGGAGGCATTCTGTAAATCAGCGATATTACAGAATGCCTCCCTATATAATATAAGAATGAGTCAGGAATTATTTTTCTGCCTTCTTGGCAGCCTTCTTGGCGGCAGGCTTCTTGGCAGCGGGCTCTTTGGCGGGAGCTTCCTTCTTGGCAGGAGCTTTCTTGGCAGCAGGCTTCTTGGCGGGAGCCTCAGCATCAGCGGGCTCAAGACGCTTAATCATTGCCTTCAGCTTGTCGATTTCCTTCTGCTTCACTGCAAGTTCTTCGCCCTGATTCTGTATGAGCGTGAGGAGCGAATTGATTTCTTCGTTCTCCGCACCGCCGAAGAGGTCGTTGACGCGAGAGGTGAAGTCGCCGAGGATGTTCATATAGTTCGTGAAAGCATCATAGGGACTGTCGTAGATGCCGCGATAACCGCCTGAGCTGGCCTTGGTGGACATGAAGCGGAAATTGTTGGAAGCCTGAAGATAATCGAAGTCCTGCTGGAGCTTCTTGTTCTTGCAGACACGCACACGCTCAGCGACGCTGTAGAGCTTCTCGACGGCTTCCTGCTGCATCTTGTTGCCGAGCCAGGGGCTCAGGTCGCGCTCCTCATCTACCCAAGAGGTGGGATATTCTACATCAATGGGGCTGACGGCTTCATTGTTGGCAATAATCTCGCTGGGAGTGCTGAAGGTCACGCCGCGCTCCTTGAGCTGCTCGGGCAGGGCCTTCAGGAATTCAAGGATATTGCTGGAGAGGGGCTGGAAGATGCCAAGGGCGCAAAGCTCCATGAAGATGTTCACGCACTGCTCTTCCTGAGGCGTATCGGCAATCCACTGTGCATAGCGATCTGCAAAGAGAGGATATTCGCTCCAGTTAGAATCGTTGAAGCGGAAACTGATGTCTTCTGACAGCGAAGCATCGCGGAGGAGCACCTTGAGATTGGGGTTGCGGTTGCAGCTATATACATAGTGTGCGCTCTTCCATCCGAGGATGTGTCTGGCACCTTCTGCAAGCATACCCTTGTAGCCCATCTCTGCTACGGTCTCGCCTACTTCGTCGCTGTAGCTGAGGCAACTGTTGCGGAACACCTGAGGTTTCTTGCCGAAATACTTTGTCACCTTCTTGTCCAGGCGTGCTACTTCATCCTTGAACACTTCTTTATTATAAAGGAAGGAGAGGCCGTGGCTGTAGGGCTCAGCGAGAAATTCCACGCAGCCTGTGTCGTTGAGCTCTTTGAGAAGGTCGAGGACTTCGGGCGAATAGTTCTCCAAAAGTTCGAGAGCCGTACCGCTCAGGCTGATGGCGCATTTGAAGTATCCGCCATGCGCTTTTGCCATTTCGATGAGGGTCTTCAGCGCGGGAATGTAGCTCTTCTCGGCGGTTTCGGTGATGGAGCGCTCGTTCTCATAGTCATCGTAATAGTAGTGGTCCGTACCGATGTTGAAGAAACGATAGCGCTTGAGGTGGATATTCTGGTGAATCTCGAAGTACAAACAAACTGTCTTCATATTGCGTTATTTGTTTTAGGGGTGGTGAATAGGAGTTGGCAGGCGCCGCTATGGGAAAATGCTTGCGATGGCAGGATGCTCGCTGCTACTCACCGGGATGTATGGTGTAAATTCTATACTTAGGGAGGGAGGATGATCATTTTTCGGCTCCCACCAAAGAGAAATTGGGGAAGATTATTGCCAGCCGAGGACTTTCTTGTAGCAGTTGTAGATGCGTTCGCCCACCTTCTCCCAAGTGATGGCATCCACCTCTTTAAGACCTTCCTCCTGAAGATACTTGTAGAGGCCATCGTTGGTGCAGATGGAGTAGATGGCGTCTGCCATGGCTTCAATGTCCCAATAGTCAGTCTTAATGACTTTTTCGAGGATTTCACCGCATCCTGACTGTTTGGAGATGATGCTCGGACATCCGCACTGCATGGCCTCCAGGGGGGCGATGCCGAAGGGCTCGGAAACAGAGGGCATGACGAAGACATCGGAGTTCTTATAGCACTCATAGACCTGACGTCCACGCTGGAATCCGGGGAAGTGGAAGCGGTCAGCGATGCCGAGATTGGCAGCGAGGTCAATCATCTCGTTCATCTTGTCGCCCGAACCTGCCATGCAGAAGCGAATATTCTTCGTACGCTTCAGGACGAGTGCAGCAGCTTCTACGAAATACTCCGGACCTTTCTGCATCGTAATACGTCCGAGGAAGGTGACCACCTTCTCCTTCGACTCCTGCTTGCGAGGAATGGCCTGCAACTCGGGAGAGAGAGGATAGACAGCGTTGTGCATGGCGATACACTTGGCAGGATCCTGATGATAATGGCGGATGACGGTCTGGCGTGTCAGCTCCGAAACGCACATGATGCAGTCGGCATTGTCCATACCGTTTTTCTCAATGCTATATACGGTGGGGTTCACCTGTCCGCGAGAACGGTCGAAGTCGGTAGCATGAACGTGGATGACGAGGGGCTTTCCGCTCACCTGCTTGGCATGTACGCCAGCGGGGAAGGTCAGCCAGTCGTGAGCGTGGATGATGTCGAACTCACGGGTACGGGCGATAACGCCGGCAATGATATTGAAGTTGCCGATTTCTTCATGAAGATTCTTGGGGTAACCGCCGGCAAACTCCAGTCCGCCGATGTCGTTGGTGCCCTTATAGCTGAAGTCGGCATAGATATGGTCGCGGAACTGGTAGTATTCCTCTGGGGTCAGGTTCTGAAGTCGTCCCTTCAACCATTCATAATCAGGGTCGCGCCATACCACCGGCACCTCGCTCATGCTGAGGATATTCAGGAATTTCTCCTCCTCACCGCAGGGCTTGGGCAGGCAGAAGGTGGTCTCGACGCCAGGAATCTTGGACAGACCCTGTGTAATGCCATACGATGCCACTGCAAGACCGCCGTAAATCTTGGGGGGAAACTCCCAGCCAAACATTAATACTTTCATAGTACGTGATTCTTTTCTATTGTGTGGTAAGATATATGGCAGACGCCTATGGGAAGGCGGTTGCCATGAGGAGAATGTTTGTTATTCTTCTTCCGCCTCCTCTTCAGCCTGAAGCACTTGGAGGAGATGGAGGGCGCGAAGAATGCCGCTCACGTTCATGGCGAACGAGATGGCACCGCGGCCCGAGAAGCGAGGATTACCGTCGAAGAGTTCGGGAATCGTGCCGATGCAGTGGTAGAAGAGTTCTTCCTCAAAACCGATGAGCTGACGCTCTATATAGTTCACACCGCTCATGCGATAGACCTTGTGGTAAGCCTCAAGGTAGAAGCCCATGAGCCATGGCCATGCCGTACCCTGATGATAGGCGATGTCGCGGTCTTCCTGACGTCCGATATAATAAGGATGGTAGTTGCCACTCTTCGGCGTGAGGGAGCGGATGCCCTTCGGGGTCTTGAGTTCCTTGGTACAGAAGTCGAGGATGCTCTTGCATTCCTTGCGGGTGAGGGGTGAGAAGTCGAGGGCGATGGCCAGAAGCTGATTCGGACGCATCTCATAGCAACGGTCGCAGCCATCTACATAATCGAAGAGATAGCCATACTCATTGAGGAAGGTGCTGCGGAAACTCTGTTCAAAGACCTTGCACTCTGCCTCTATCTGCTCAGCGATGGCCACATTGGCGGTCGTTCCGCTCTGGCGCAGCATCTGCTGGAAGAAGCGTTTTGCATTGTAGTAGAGGGCGTTGAACTCTACGATATAGCCCGAACGCGGCACGATGGGGCGGCCGTATGCCTGACTGTTCATCCAAGTCACTGCATGGTCGCGGCCGTTTGTATAGAGCATACCGTTGTCGTGGACGAAGAGGTTGGGATGTTTGCCCTCCCAGATGAACTGCATGATGCGCTCGACGAGGGCGCCATACTTCTCATAGCACTTTTCGAGGCCCACCATCTTGGCATACTGCTGCAGACACCATACAGCCCAGAGGAGAACATCGGGCTGCTCCATCTCGTAAATCTTCACGCTGACGGGCCGATGGTCAATGAAGTCAAGGATGGCCTTCTCTGCCGTTGCCATATACCGCTCAAACTGTGCCACATCGCCGATGCTGAGAGTCAAACCAGGGAGGCTGACAAAGGTATCGCGGCCGCGGGGCTTAAACCAGGGCCAACCGGCAATGAGATAGGTTTCGTTGGGGTCATTTTCAGGCGTTACGCTGAATTGACGGGCAGCATTGACGAGGCAGTTCCAGAAATTATCGCGTGCATCGTGCTTTTCAATCTCCTGATCGAGAATGACGCTGAAGTCCTTCGGCTCGCGCTCTCCAAGACTGGCGGTGAAAACGATGCTCTCGCCCTTCTTAATAGGCATTTCAAAATATCCGGGCACGAGGAGGTCTTCCGTCTCGCCATATCCGCGCTCGTTTTCTTTGTCATAGACGAGTCCGCGATACCAGTCGGGCTGGTGCTTCCACTCAGCCTTCTTGCTGTCGAGCTGCATGAAGAGGTCAGGATAACCCTCATAGAGACAGACGCTGATGCCCTGCTTGCAGGGTTTGAACGAAGTGTTTGCCACTCCATTCTCATGCGTCCACGCGCGTACGCTGCGGAAAGCCACGTAGGGTTTAAGGCGCAGCGTCGTTTCTGAATGAGCATCGAGGAGGGTATAGCGTATGAAGAGACGGTCGCTCTCTTGTCGGAACATCACCTCTTTCTTCAGGCGGACACCGCCCACGCGGAACACCCACGTAGGAGTTTTGTCCCACGTGAAGCTTTCTATGTATTTATGGCCCTTGGGGCTGAAATTGTCTCCGACGTACTTGTGGAGACCAAGGTTGAACTCCGCACCGTGCTGTATGATGGTCTCATCGAGCGAGGAGAGCAGCACATGATTCTCGTCGTCCAGCGTATCTACAGGAACAACGAGCAAGCCATGATACTTGCGGATGTTGCAGCCTACGAGCGTGGAGGAGCAATACGCGCCGGTCTTAGCCGTCAGCAGGAACTCTTTTCGCAGAGAATCCTGGAGGTTCGCCATTTGCGTTTTGTCGAATTCAAGATAGGACATAGACTTATGTTGTTTTTTTGGTGAATTTTGCTTCGAATCTCATCGTGTCGGCCTCTTGCGCAGGGTGCAAGTCCGGCATTCGCCATAAAACATCTCCGCCCGCACTGTCGGAAAGAAGAACGCACCGCCTGCAGCGCGCAGGAGGGGAAGTTTCTGCCAACATAGGAAAGAGGTGTGTGGTGGTGTGTTTTTCGGCCTTTTCCGCCTGCAACGGGTGGTTTTCAAGCCAACCTTGCAGGAAACGGGGCAGGAATGTGCGAAAACGTCCATAGTTTTCGCGTTCCAAAGTTATGGATTTATCGTAGAAATCAAAAATTTTGTTTGAGAAAAATGCAAAAAATCACCACTTCTGCTATTTTTGCCTTGCGTTTGAAAGGAAAAAAATGACAAAAAGAAGGCTTTTATGACGCATAGGGATAGCAAAGCAGGCTGTAACGACTGCTTTTCCGAATGGAAAAACGGGAGAAAACCCGAGCGCGCAGCCTGCAAATCAGCATTTGCAGGCCAGGCATACACGGCATTGCCGCGAGGGCAGCACACCGAGGATAGGAAAACCTCAGCGCACTGCCCTCGCGGCAATGTCGTGGCTCAGCAGCCGGAGAAGGAAATACAGGGTCAGCGATATTTCTCCAGCAATGTTTCTACGTGTTCGGCACCCAGAGCCTGCGCTTTCTGCAGATACTGCCGTGCCTTTGCCATATCTTTCTTCTCGCCGCAGGCTATGCCATATACTTTATGGGCTTCGGCGTCGTCAGGTCGCAGGGCGAGGAGGGCGTCGAGGCTTGTCAGACACTCGCTGAAGAGGTTTACCTTCAACTGCAGGCAAGCCAGTTCGAAGAGATAGTCAGCCTTCTCTTCATCGTCCTTGGCAAACGCCACTGCGGTGACACCATCATCGAGTGCCTGCTGATACATTCGGCTCCCCACTTCCGCCTGCATCCTCAGATAGTAGAAATAGGCGGTGAGGTTCTTCGGCCCGATGATTTTCTCATATTCCGTATAGTCAGCCGTGGCGCGGCGGTGCTGTCCGGCGTTCTGCAAATGCTGGGCGCGGGCGAAGAGATAGGGCGCGGCCTCATCGGGATAGGGCGTGGAGAAGCGCGCCACGGCACTGTCGAGCAGGGCAATGACGCGGTCGGCATCTCCATCAGCACGCTCCAGGGCGTTTGAGGCATAGAAGAAGGTCTGCGCGTTTGCCAAATCGGTGGCATTGACAGCCTCGAATTTCTCGTAGGCAGCCTGATATTGCTGCAAGCTGAAGAGTATCTGCCCTTGCTGCAGGAGATAGACGGGCTGTGGCGCAGCGGCATACGCCTGTTCCGATGCCGTCAGTGCGGTTTGCAGTGTCCACTGCGGCCAAGGGTCATAGGCGGCGGTGGTGGCATAGAGCATTTTGTTGTACATCAGCGTGGCGAGGGTGTTGTACGCATCTGCCACATGACTGCCCCCCATGCCAATCGACTTCTGCAAGTCGGCATCTGCCTGCCGATAGTTGCCGTGCTGGGCAAAATAAGCGGCGCGCTCGTTATAGACGCGGCTGTTTTCGGGGTAGGCTGCCATGAAGTCTTCACACGTCGTCATGACAATCGCCGAGTCGAGCTGCGAATGGAGGAGCATATAGGTATAGGAGAAGGCATCGTCTTCACTACTTGTGGGGAGGAGCTTAGCGATGGGGAGGCTGTTGAGGTCGCTGCTGAAGGCTGCCTGCGGCGTAATGCTCAGCTCCAAGGCGAACTGCACATCAATGGCGCAGGCGGTGGTGGCATCCTTGAGCAGGTTTTTCTGCACGATTGCCACTACTTCTCCCTGCTCGTTGACGACGGGGCACCCCACATAGCGGGCTTCGTTCGCCGTGGAGGTCGTGTAATAATAATGAGATTCGTAGGGGTCGGCGGCAGTTATCTCCGTCGTTTCGGGCAGCTGCTTCTTATCGGTGGTATAAAATGTCTGGAGCAGCCGTGCGCCCTTCTCTGCCGACTGTGCCGCGGGCTGCAGTCCGACGAGTTTTTTCGTAGGAATATCGGTGGTGAAGCGCACGAGGTCGTAGCCGCTGGAGGCTCCTGCTATGCGCACGACGCTGGCCTGCTGGCCGCGCCAGTCAATGATTTCCATCTTGGCTGCACCTTTCAGTGCCTGAAACGGTGCCACCACTTCGCCCGTTGTCCCGATGAAGAATCCGCAGGAAGATTGCAGCACATTGCCTTGGGCATCGTAGGTCAGCACATTGACTACAGCCTTGTTGAAATCGGCGGGCTTCTGCGCGTGGGCAGCAATGAGGGGGCTGACAATCGTCAGCAAAAGAAGAATGCGTAACATAGATGATGATGGTTCTACAAAAGCGTAATGGGGGCGCAGATACTCATATATATATTATAGACATACTCATATACATAATAGGCGTACTCATATATATATTATAGGCCTACACATATATATATTATATATAGCGCGTTTTCTCAGACATTGAGCAGGGTTCGGGCATTGGCAAGGGCTTCGGGTGTAAGATTAGCCCCTGAGAGCATATTGGCTATTTCCTCCACGCGCTGGTCTGCGGTGAGGGGGACGATGTGCGATGCGGTGCCGTCGGCAGTCTCCTCTTTATACACCTTGAAATGATGCGTTCCGAGGGCGGCTATCTGCGGGAGATGCGTGATGCAGATTACCTGAGCGTGACTGCTTATTTGCTGCATCACCTGCCCCATGCGCTCCGCCATCGTTCCGCTCACGCCCGTGTCAATTTCGTCGAAGATGATGGTGGGCATCTGCTTTTTCTGGGCGATGATGGCCTTCAGCGCGAGCATGACGCGGGCAATTTCTCCGCCCGAAGCCGTCTGCGCGATGTCCTGCGGCGGCACAGATTTGTTCGCGGAGAACAGGAATCGCACACTGTCAAGCCCCGAAGCATCGGGAGTCTGACGTCGGGCAAAGTCGAAGACTATCTGCCCGTTGGGCATTCCGAGCCGTTGCAGCCGCTCCGTCAGGTCGGCGGCAATGCGCTCAGCTGCAGCTTTCCGGCTCTCGGTCAGCGCAGCGGCAGCCGCTATGAGTTGTTTCCGGGCGGCGCGCACCTGATTTTCCAGTTCTTCGGTGGTGGCGTCCGCCTGCTCTATGAGCTGGAGCTTTCGCCGCATGGCTTCCTGCTTGTCCAGCAGTTCCTGCTCGGTCTCTGCATGATGCTTTTTGAGGAGATGATAGATTTGCGCCAGCCGCTCCTCTATGTACGCCAACCGCTGCGGGTCAGCCTCGGTGGCTTCGGCGGCATGCTCCGTCTCGCGGACGATGTCGTGCATTTCTATGCGCGTGCTCTCCAAGCGTTCTGCCCATTCTGCTGCGGCGGGCATGAAGTCAGCGATGGCGGCGAGGGCTTCAGCAGCCTGCGCCACCTTCGTCAGCAGATTGTCTTCATCGTTCTCCAGCAGACTCCCCGCCGTAGTGAGGGCTTGCCGCACTTCCTCAGCGTGAGCGAGGATGCGCTGCTCGTCTTCCAGCTGCTGCGTCTCTCCCGCCTTCAGTGCCAGCTGTTCCAGTTCTTCCAGCTGAAAGGCGAGGAAGTCCTGCTCCTGCCGCGCTTTCTCCATTTGCTCGCGGGTGCGCTTCAGCCGCACTTCGCTCTCGCGCCATCCCTGATAAGCGGCGGCGTAGGCAGCAGGGAGTTCGGGCTGGGAGGCTATGACGTCGAGGGTGTCGATGATGAAAGTTTCCTGTCCGAGCAGGAGGTTTTGGTGCTGCGAATGGATGTCGGTCAGTCGCTGACTGACGCGGCGGAGCAGATTGAGCGTAGCCACTTCATCGTTGATGAAGGTACGGCTTTTCCCGGAAGCATTGATTTCCCGGCGTATGATGATTTCCTCGCCGTCGCAGTCAATGCCTTCTTCGGCCAATAGTGCCTCAACGCCGAGCCCGGCAATATCGAAGGTGCCTTCTACGATGCACTTCTTCTCGCCTGCCTTGATGACTTTCGTATCGGCACGATTGCCCTGCAGGAGTCCGAGGGCACCGAGGATGATGCTCTTGCCGGCACCCGTCTCGCCCGTGATGACGCTGAAGCCGTCTGAGACATCGAGGTCGAGGTGGGCGATGAGGGCATAGTTGGATATATGGAGCGTGGTGAGCATAGGATTGCTGTGTGTAAAGGGGGAGCGTTTAGAGGGCGTTGCGAATCTTGTTCCAGCTCGAACTCTTTGAGGCATTGATGTTCGTCAGCAGGTCGATGAGGAAGTCTTTCTCCTTCTGCGTGGCATGACCTTGGTAGATGCCCACGATTTCGTCGGCCTTATATTCCGTCCAGAGTTGTGGCAGCAGGCTCATGGTCTTGTTGTCGCGTGCCTGCTGTATGGCTTCGAAGGCTTCGGTGATGCTGGCTCGTGCGCGTTCGCTGTTTTCCACCATGACGTCGAGCCCTTCGCGGTGATATTTATACTGCGCGTCGCGGAAGGCAGACATACCTCCGTCGAGCCAGTCGTTGACGATGGCGTAGCGGTTCTTGCCGTCGTCGAAGGGTTTCCAGCCTTTCGAAGATACCGTCAGGCTCTGCGCATTGTTGCAGATGTCCAAGGCGGTCTGCAGATAGTCCGTACCTCCGGAGGGCGACATCGTGTCGAGGTCAATGCCGATGATGAGGTAGGCATAGTAGGCGATGAGAGCCGTCAGGTCGTTCGTAATCTGGTCTTTGCGAAACTCCAGTTGGTCGAACTCTTGAAAGGCGAAGTTGAAGTTATTGTCGTTCGTGGCGAAGGTAGTCGTCGTATAGGAGGCGTTGAAGACGGGGCGCGTGGCACTGACGGTGGCTGAACAGGTGAAGATATGCTCTGCCTCATCATATTTCTTGACAACGATGGAGAAGGTGCAACTGATGCGCTCGTTCTTCTTGAACTGCAGTTCAGTCCACTGTCGCTGGTTGATGAAGTCGTTAAGCCGTTCTTCCAAGGCTTCGAAGACGCTGACATTCGTGCCTTCCACTTGCTGATGATTGACCGTGACACGCGCATCAAGCTCCTGCGCATGAGTCAGTATACTCACGCAGCAACTGATGAGGAGGCAGAAAAGACGAGAGTGAAGCATAAGGAAAAAAAATCTATGTTTGAAAGCACTGTGTATGATGGTGGTTCAGACGCGCGCAGGGAAACGAATGTGACGGCAACACTTCATTGCCGTCCGCACGCCCTCGCCCTGAAGTAGGCGAGCGCGCATCACAAAAGTTGCTACTCACACAGCTCGCAGAGATGCCGTATGATGTCCTGCGCCACTTCCGCCTTCGTCTTCAGGGGGAAGGACTGACGAGTGCCGTCGCTGCTGATGATGTCCACCTTATTCGTGTCGTGGCCGAAGCCTGCTCCGGCATCGCGGAGGCTGTTCAGCACGATGAAGTCGAGGTTTTTCCGCTGCAATTTGTCGGCGGCATGGTCCAGTTCGTGGTCGGTCTCCAAGGCGAAGCCTGCCAGCACTTGGTCAGCGCGCTTCATCCTGCCAAGCTCGCGGGCAATGTCCGTCGTGGGGCGGAGGGTGAGCTGCCATTCCCCCGTCGTCTCCCGCTTCATCTTGGAGCCGAAGGCTGTGGCGGGGGTGAAGTCTGCCACTGCCGCGCAGCAGATGGCGGCACGACATTGTGGGAAGATGCGTTGCGAAGCCTCCCACATCTCCTGCGCGCTCACTACGTCCGTACGGTGGATGGCGCGATGGCGCGTGGCGAGGGCGGTCGGACCGCTGACGAGTTCTACATCGAACCCTGCGGCTGCGGCGGCTTCTGCCAGTGCAAAGCCCATCTTGCCCGTGGAGCAATTGCCAATGTAGCGCACGGGGTCTATGTATTCATGGGTGGGGCCTGCCGTGATGAGCAGTCGGCCGCGCGAGGGGGCGGGGGCGGGGGCAGCCTCGGCGGTGCGGAAAAAGTCGGCCGCCCGACGGAAAATCTCCTCGGGCTCTTCCATCCTGCCCTTCCCCACGAGTGCGGAAGCCAGTTCGCCCTCGCCGGGCTCTATGATGCCCACTCCCCTGCGCCGCAGCGTCAGCAGATTTTCCTGCGTGGCAGGATGGGCATACATGTCTAAGTCCATGGCGGGCGCCACCATGACGGGGGCTTTCATCGAAAGATACGTCGTGAGGAGCATATTGTCAGCTATGCCGCGTGCCATCTTTGCCAACGTCGATGCCGATGCTGGAGCTATGAGCATGAGGTCGGCCCATGTGCCTAAATCTACATGGCTGTGCCAACTGCCATCGCGGCGGTCGAAAAATTCGCTTACCACGCCGTGGCGGCTCAGCGTGGCGAGGGTGAGGGGCGTGACAAACTCTTTGGCGGAGGGGGTCATGACCACCTGCACTTCTGCGCCTGCCTTGACGAAGAGGCGCACTAAGGTGCAAGCCTTATAGGCAGCTATGCTGCCCGTGATTCCAATGACGATGTGCTTTCCCTTCATGACTTTGGGGGAGTGTTATATAAGTACGGGACGATGATTACCTTTGCTCATTATCGTAAGCTGCGGCAGCTTGTTTGATTTCTTCGAAAAAACGTAGGGTAGCTTCGTGATTTGTCCGGGCTGCTTCTTCGGCAGCCTCACGCATCAGCTGCGAGAGAATCTCATCTGAGGGTTCCTCCATGCTTGTCAACTTGTAAGTATCGATAGTCATAACGCGTCCTTTTTAGGTTTCTAATGGGTTTTGCAATACGCCCTCCTCAAATCCTAAAAAAAGGCGGAACGCTCCGTGCCGCCTTTTATATACATCTGGGAGAACCCTTATTCGCTGATCATCATGGGCATGATGAGCATGACCACTTCCTCGTCTTCCTGCTGCTCGGCGGGAACGACGATGCTGGCACGCGAGGGGTCAGACATCTTGAACACCACCTCATCGTGGTCCATGTTCGAGAGCAATTCCATGAGGAGCGGGCCTTTGAAGCCTATCTCCATACTGCCATTGTTGAACTCGCACAGCAGACTCTCCACGCCGGAACGGCGATAGTCGATGTCGCGCGTACTGACTTCCAAGCGTCCTGACTCGATGCGGAACTTCACCAAGGGCGAACCGGCATTCGAGAACACCATGATGCGGCGCAGGGCTGCCAGAAGGGCACTGCGGCTGACAGTCATCGCGTTGGGATTGTTACGCGGAATGACGCTGTTATAGTTCGGGAAACGCCCTTCGATGAGGCGGCACGTCATGGTGTAATGCTCCGTCGTGAGCTCTGCCTCGCGGTTGGTGAAGCGGATGGTGGTGTCGCCCGATTCTTTTACGAGGTAATTCTTGAAGATGCTCGCCGCCTTCTGGGGCAGATTGAGGCTGCACTCCGTCTCGCTGACTATCTGCGGCATGCGCGTGCTGGCAAGTTTCCTGCCATCGGATGCCACGATGCACAGGCCATCCGCGCGCTGATCGAAATACACACCGCTCATCACGGGGCGCAGAGGGTCGTTGCCGGCGGCGAAGAGCGCACGGTTCACACCGTTGTAGAGCACAGTGTTCGGGAGGACGAGGGTCGTTGCCTGATCGTCCATAGGCTTCGGCAGGGGATATTGGTCGCTGCTCTCTGCCATCATGCTGTACGAACCGTTCTGATAATAGACGGTGATTTCCAGCGTATCATCGTTCACGCAGAACTCCAAGGGCTGCTCCGGAATCTCGCGGATAGAATCCTGCGCAGTCTTGGCGTTGATGGTAAATTCCATCTCCCCTTCGCTCGCAACGAGGTCGAGGACGGTGGTGAGCACTATCTCATTGTCTGACGCCATGACGGAGAGCACTCCATCCTTCAGCTTGAAGAAGAAGTTGCCGAGGATGGGCATAGAGTTCTTGGAGCTAATCACGCGTCCCAAAGTCTGCAGACGCTGTGAGAGCAGGGCGCTGTTTACGGTGAATTTCATATATTTCTGCGGTAATAATTGACGGCGGGACGGTTTTGCCTGCCCACCTCTGTCTGTTTCTTACTAGGTAGGTTCTATAAATTAGCTTGACAAGTCTTCCTCCTTCGCACCTCGGCCATACAAGTAAACTTGATGGCACTCGGTTTGTCGTCGGATGTGATGTATTCGCGGCTATCGTGCCGTAGGTTTTTTGAGTTTCATGAGGGAGCGTAGCGGGCTACGTGACTGAATGAAAATCAAAAATATACGGTGCGAGAGGCGTGAAGACATCCAAGTAAAACAGGGACACGGCCTTACATTGGAAACTAATTTATAGAACCTACCACTATATATTTTGGGGCAAATGTACGCAAATTTTGCGGAATGTCTGCCAACGTCGGGGCAAAAAGCGGTCATTTTTGCCCCGCGATTTCAATTATTAGCGTCAAAAACGAGAATATAAGGCAGTTTTTCGTAATTTCGCAGGCAGCAAACTATTATACACTGATATATATGGAAATAACCGGAAAAATTATTCAAGTGATGCCCCTTCGTTCTGGAAAGTCTGCGCGTACGGGCAATGATTGGGCGGCACAGGAGTTCGTGCTCGAAACCATTCAGGACCAATATCCTCGCCATTGTGTCTTCGAGGTCTTCGGTCAGGACCGCCTTTCGCAGATGAGCATCCAGCAGGGAGAGACGCTGACCGTGAGCTTTGACATTGATGCCCGCGAATACAACGGCCGCTGGTACAACAGTATTCGCGCATGGAAAGTGGAGCGCAACGTGGCTGCTGCGCCAGCGCCCGCGCCCATCGACGCTGCTGCGGCGAACATTCCGCCTACGGTGCCGGCCCCAACGCTGAACAATGCGCCTGCTGAGGGCGACAAGGTAGATGACCTACCCTTCTGATTGTAGCATTCTCCACTAAGAAAAAAAAAGTACCATCGGCAGGCTTCGCTTACGGGCGTCGCCTGCCATTTTTTATATATACTTACCATAAAGGTAGGTTCTATATACTCATGCGCATCTTCTACAGAATACTCAGATGGGCCGTCGCCCTCTTCTTCCTCTCCACAGTGGCGGCGGTGCTCTGCTATAAATGGCTCCCCGTTCGCCTCACGCCGCTGATGGTCATCCGCTGTGTGGAGCACGTGGGGAATGGCGAACGGCCGCGCCTGAAACACCAATGGGTGCCGCTCACGGAAATGTCGAAATACATGCCCGTGGCAGTCATCGCCTCTGAAGACCAGAAGTTCCTCCTGCACAACGGGTTCGACACGGAGGCCATCGGGCAGGCGGTGCAGGAACGCGCGAAGGGCGGCCGCCGCCGCGGCGGAAGCACCATATCGCAGCAGACGGCGAAAAACGTCTTCCTCTGGCCCGCATCCTCTTGGCTCAGGAAGGGCTTCGAGGTGTATTTCACCTTCCTCATCGAGACGCTATGGTCTAAACAGCGCATCATGGAGGTTTATCTCAACTCCATCGAAATGGGCGATGGCATCTACGGCGCGGAGGCCGTGGCACAACAGCATTTCGGATGTTCGGCGGCAGAACTGACGCGTTCGGAGTGCGCCCTCATTGCTGCCACGCTGCCCAATCCGCGACGCTACTCCAGCCTCCACCCCGGGCCGTATATGCGGAAGCGCCAGCAATGGATAAAACGCCAGATGAAGCACATTCCGCTCATGGAGGTGGAGGCGGAAAAGGCTCAATAGAAACACCCTCAATCCGCATACGCCAAAGTATATTCCACGTATAGCACGGGGCACGAACCGCACGAACCCTGCGAACCCCCCATCCATCCACATTCGGGCTATTCGTGAAATCCGTGTTCAACACTAAAAAGCTCATGAATTTTTTGAACACGAATAGCGCGAATGACACGAATCCTGCGGAATCCCCATTCATCCACATTCGGGCTATCCGTGAAATCCGTGTTCAACCCTAAAACGCTCATGAGTTTATTGAACACGAATCGCACGAATTACACGAATCCTGCGGAATCCCTATCCATCCACATTCGGGCTATTCGTGAAATCCGTGTTCAACCCCAATATTCCGCATGATAAAAATTGAACACGAATTGCACGAATTACACGAATCCTGCGAAACCCTATCCATTCACATTCGGGATATTCGTGAAATCCGTGTTCAACCCCAATATTCCGCATGATAAAAATTGAACACGAATTGCACGAATTACACGAATCCTGCGGAATCCCTACCCATCCACATTCGGGTTATTCGTGAAATCCGTGTTCAACCACAATATTCCGCATGATAAAAATTGAACACGAACCGCACGAATTACACGAATCCTGCGGAATCCCCTTTCACCCACATTCGGGATATTCGTGAAATCCGTGTTCAACCCTAAAACGCTCATGAGTTTTTTGAACACGAATCGCACGAATTACACGAATCCTGCGGAATCCCTATCCATCCACATTCGGGATATTCGTGAAATCCGTGTTCAACGAAAAAAAAATCATGAGTCGTGCGGAACACGAACAACATGATTGGAAAAATCTCTTTGGCGCACCATTAAACTTGCAGAACCTTATGATCACACACCCTGAAATCGACATTGCACGACTGAAGAATTTTATGCAGTACGTGCCCTACGACGTCACGCCCGGCGGACTCTATACGCCCGCCACGCTGTATGCCGGATACAGCCTGCTCCACCCCGAAACTTTCCACGATACGTACGACCAACAGGTGTATCGCTATTTCATCGAGACGGGAAAGATAGCGAACAATCCGTATGAGGCTTTGGCACGCTCGCTACACGACCACTTCGTCACGACGGCTCTCTACGAGCTCCTCGGATGCTACGAGCCTTACAAGATTGTGGGAGTGATGGGCGGCAGCGCCATGTCGCGCACCGACGATGCCTATCGGCAGATTGTCATGATTGCGAAGCAACTGACGGAAGATGGCTCGCTGATGGTCAATGGCGGCGGCCCCGGGGCGATGGAGGCTTGCTGCCTCGGCGGACGCTTGGCGGGACGCAACGAGGCGGAGGTGGCTGACGCGCTGCAACGGCTGGCGGCAGCACCTTCTCCCTCTGACCCGGGCTATATCGACTGCGCCTTCGAGGTGGCGGACATCTATCCGCAGAACGATTACGAGACGCTGAGCATACCCACATGGTTCTACGGCCACGAGCCCACCACGCCTTTCGCCACCCACATCGCCAAACTCTTTACGAACAGCGTACGCGAAGACCTCCTGCTGACCATCTCCTTCGGCGGCGTCATCTATACGCCGGGAAGCGCGGGGACGATGCAGGAGATTTTCCAAGAGGCGGTGCAGAACCACTATCTGACGTACGGCATTGCAAGCCCGATGGTTTTCGTCGGCAAGAAGTTCTGGACGGAAGACATGCCTGCCTTCACCATGCTCCATCAGCTGTCGGCATCGGGCCGCTACCGCCATCTACAACTGGCGCTGACGGACGATACGGCAGAGGCAGTCAGCGTCATCAAGGATTTCCAGCAGAGCGACGAGGCCCACCGTATGAAAGATAAATTCGGCATTCGCCTCACGATGGGGCTGAAATAAGCATTCCATTGCCTGCTCATGCCATACACCCGGAGCATTTCAGAAGTGCTCCGGGTGTTTTTTATGCGCTCGGCATAATTCCACGTCGTGGTTTGATATTTTCAAAGGGCATCCCGTTTTCCATGTGTTCACTTTCACCCCAAAAAGCAATCATTCTGCCCCCAAAAGTGATTGTTTTGGGGTCTGGAAATAATTACTCTGCCCCGTCAATGTGATTGCATGATTTCAAAAACCACTGGCCGCACGGCCGCGCCCTGATGGGGCAATATATCGTAGCCCAGGGCAAGCGGAGCGACTCCCTGGGGCAGCACCCCCGTCCGCGAGGCATGACTAAACCATGACTATCTAATGTGCTGCCCTTTCAGGGCGTAACCGCCATCACCATCCATACACATTCGTGAAATCCGCGTTCAACCCTAAAATTCCGCATGATAAAAATTGAACACGAATATCCCGAATAGCCCGAATGTATATGAATAGCGATGGCAAAGTATTCGGGTAATTCGGGAAATTCGTGGTCAAATTAAAATTCCGCGTGATAAATGTTGAACACGAATAGCACGAATAGCCCGAATATGTATGAGCAACGATGGCAAAGTATTCGGGTAATTCGGGAAATTCGTGGTCAAATAAACATTCCGCGTGATAAATGTTGAACACGAATTGCACGAATAGCACGAATGTATATGAATAGCGATGGCAAAGTATTCGGGTAATTCGGGTAATTCGTGGTCAAGTTAAAATTCCGCGTGATAAATGTTGAACATGAATATCGCGAATTTCCCGAATGTGGGTGAGCAGCGATGGCAAAGTATTCGGGTAATTCGGGAAATTCGTGGTCAAATAAAAATTCCGCGTGATAAATGTTGAACACGAATTGCACGAATAGCCCGAATGTGGATGAGCAGCGATGGCAAAGTATTCGGGTAATTCGGGAAATTCGTGGTCAAATAAAATTTCCGCGTGATAAATGTTGAACACGAATAGCCCGAATAGCCCGAATATGGATGAGCAGCGATGGCAAAGTACTCGGGTAATTCGGGAAATTCGTGGTCAATGAAATTATCTGCGTGGCGTAGTGGCGTGTTCCGCGTATGGCACGAATGATTTGCGGAAGGCGAATGACACGGATGGCACGAATGAGGGCGAACGGCGTATGTGACCCCTGCGCGCGAACATGGGAGCGCAAGAAAAAACCGCAAGCCCGGCAGTTGGGGCTTGCGGTTTATTTGCTTGTCTGCGTGGAGAGAGCATCCAGAGATGACTCTGGACGCTCCTCCTGCATGAGATATTACTTCAAGAGCTTTTCGCCGTTCTTGATGTAGAGGTTGCCCTTGACGGGTTTCACTACGCGGCGGCCCTGGAGGTCGAAGATGTCGTCAGCAGACTCCGTCTTGACGGTTTCGATACCCGTGGTACCATTGCCATCAACAGCATAACACTTGCTGATTTCCTTATCGTACTTCACGCCATCAACGCGGAAGCTGTTGGGACGGAAGTAAACGGCAGCCTTGCCAGCCTCTTGGTTGAAGTCGATTTCAGTAGCCATCTGGCAAGCATATTCATACTGCTCGTAAGAGAGGTCTTGGAGACGGTTGAAGGTAACATTGACATTGGCCTCATCCTCTACGAAGATACCCATGCTCTCCTCCTCAGAGGTATAAGCAACGGCGGTGATTTCGCCATCCTGGTCGAACATTACACCGAAGAGGTTGTCGGTAACGGCTACGTTCTGAGCCTCCTCGAAGCTGACTGTCACCTCTTCCTGATAGTTTGCACTCTCAGTGACTACGACTCTGCCATCGTAATTGGCTTCAACAAACTTGTAGTAAGAGGTAAATTTACTTTCGGACCACGGTGTGTACATGTTCGGATACTTTGAAGTACCCATAGAACCGTCATATTTCATACGCAAGATTCTATCATCTTGCTGAACTTCTGCTCCACCAGAACGTACGACGAACACCTTAGAAATATCTACAGTCTCCTTAACGTAGTCAGGAACAGTAATAGCGGTATAATCAGACAGAGGTTCAAGAACCCATTCTGAGTTAGAATACAGCATCAACCTATTTCCGCCAGCAGTAAAGACATACTTACCTTCAGGTGTCTTGGTACAAAGCCAAGCTACAGGAGAAGTACCAGCATTAGAGCTATTCATTACATACAGATTATCCTTCTTTCCGAAGAACTCGCCCACGATGTAGTACGTCTTACCATCCTTCGGCAGACCGTCGTCCTCAGCAGCTGCAATAGTGTAGGTGAGGGTGAACTCAGGATTGTAGGTGGCGATATCAGGATCCCCGTAATTATTATCATATACGGTCTTCTCGGGGAGTAACAGCGTATAAGTGCCGGCTTCAGTCAGGGCAGGACTAATGGTAACGACAGTCTTGCTAGAATCGTAACCATCGTAACCAATTGACAGCGTATGGCCCTCTACCTCTGAACCATCAGCGTTCAGCAGCATAGGCACAACCTGATTATCACCGAGGTCAGTACCTGTACAAGTCCAGTCAGGCCAGCTGAAGGTGACAGTGCTGAGTTCTGCTACGGTAGTGCCGTCAGCAGGCTCAACAGCTGTGTACTTGAAGCTGTCGGCAGGCTTGGTCAGCGTGTAGTAGTAAACGAGGTCTTCACACCAACGCTCGCCGGAAACGCTGCTGAACGTACCAGCAGGAACGAAGAGCGTATAGTTGCCAGCCGTCACGCCCTCAAATACGAGCGTCATCTGCGAACGGTTCTCACCGGCAGGCAGAACGGTCGGATAGAAGGGCGTCCGTGCAGCCTTGCTGACCAGCCTGATGGGATTCTCAGCATTCTCGTTGTAAACCACATCCTCGGGGAAGGTGAGCTGAACGTAGAATATGTTTTCACTGTCAAGCTCGAAGCGCGATTCGCTCTCGGGAGTTACTGCGACGGGATTCAGAGGAGCTACCGTATAGTTCAGCGTGAACTCGGGATTGTAGATAGCGAAGTTCTTCTCAACGCCGAAGTCTTCTTCTTTGGCATCGGCATCGTTGTTCCATACGTAGCCTGCGGGGATGCTGACGGTGTAGTTGCCGGCAGCAGTGATGGGCTCTACCAGAACGAGGTTCACGGCGTTCCAATCGTTACCGTCGAGTTCGAGACGAGCGAGGAACTCTTGGCCATCGGCATTCAGCACCTTCACGCCTTGATTCGTAGCATCAGGAGCGAGAGCACCCACGGTTTCGCCGAAGCTCAGTTTCACGCGCTCGAGCTTCGAAACGGTAGTGCCATCGGCAGGAGCGGCACCCGTGCAAACGAAGATGTCGCTCTTCTCGCGGTTAATCTTGAACTGATAAACGAGAGTCTCATTCTCAAAGCCCGTTTCGGTGAAGAAGGCGCCCTGAGGAACAGAGAGCGTGTAGTAGCCATAGTCAGTGACAGGCTCTGCAGGCGTTACGGTGACCACACCTTCCTCGCTTACCTCTACGCTTACGGGATATTCAGTGCGAGTGGTCATATTGATGAGCGTAACTGCCTTCTCTTCGTTATAGGTGACAGCGTCAGAGAATGCGATTGCTACGCTCTCGATGCTCTCAACGACACCAGTAGCGGGAGATTCCGTCACAGAGAGCGGCGACTCAACGGTGAAGTCGAGCGTCAAAGCGGGGTTATAGAGCGCACCTTCGGCTACACCGCAGTCGGCAGCAGTAGCATCATAAAGCGCATTCCAGATGGTCTTTTCGGGGATTTCAACGGTGTATGCAGCAAAATCCTTAATAGGTTCGCTGAAGAGAACGTGAACGACATTGAGGTTGTACTTGTCGAAATAAACCGTTGCACTGAGCTCGGGAGCTACCTGACCGTTCTTCTTCAGTGTGAGGGCGGTGCCGTCCACAACTTCCTCAGTGACGAAGCCCACCTTCTCAGAGAATACGAGTGCTACGTCCTGTGCTTCTTCCATAAATACCTTCGTAAACTCAGGCACGAAGCTGTTCTCGGCTGCCACGACGGTGAACTCATAACGCAGCACGCTGTTGAGCAGCGTGTTCTTGTCCATAAACGTGTTGGCAGGAACTACGAGTTCATAAACGCCGGGTTCAGCGATGGCGGGAGCGAAGCGGACATAAACGTCAGCTCCCTCAGAGAGCTCATATTCTTCACCATCCTCAGACGACGTCACAGTGCCGAAGGAAACTGTTGCTTCATACATGACATTCGTAGCCTTGTTGTAAGCATAAATCTTCTTCTCCTCGTTGTACTTCACTGCGGAGGTGAAGGTCATGTGAACTTCTGAGAGCTCTGCCACCTTGCTGTTCTCAACGGGGAGGAGTGCAGGATATTCGAGCGTGGGACCGTCGCTGCTGACCACCTTATACTTCAACGTAAATTCGGGGTTATGTACAGCGAAGTAGTTCTCAACGCCGAAGTCGTCCTCATCTGCATTGAAGCCCTCGTTCCAGATATATTGTGCAGGAACGGTGAGAGAATAGTTGCCATCAACATTGATGGTTTCGGCGAGAACGATTTCTACTGCCTTCCTATTATCCTCAAGCGTATTGATGACGGCACCCGTCACTACCTCGCCCTGCTCGTTGAGCACCTGGAGAGCGGTCTCTTCCAGATTTGCCTGAGCAGCGGGAACCACGAAGCCGACGGCCTCGGGGAAGGTGAGGAGGATGGTGCTCAGACTCTTCACCGTCGTACCGACGATAGGCTCTGCCTCGGTGAAGCTGAAGCTGTCGGGCTGCTGGAGGAGCTTATAGCGTACGGTGAAGGCATCGTTCGGACGCTGCTTCTCCACAGAGGTGAAAGCACCTTCCTGAACGTCGAGTACATAGATTGCCGGATTCTTCGGGCCATCGGCGAAGGTGAGGGTGACGGTCTGTCCCTCTACGCTGACAGCAGGCACATAGCTTTCGCCGCGGAGCTTGGAGAGTGTGACGCCCTGACCATTGTAGCTGACAGCCTCATTGAAGTGGAGCTGGACGGTGGTGAATTCGTCATAGACTTTCTGCACCTTCTCAGCGTCGGCATCGGCTTCTGCACACTGCGGACCGGGGACAACGCTATAGCTGAGAGCTACGGCCTCATTGTAGCGAGCACCCTCGAAGTAGCCGAGGAAGTCCTCATCTTCGAGATTGACGAGGCTGTTCCATACATACTGCTCGGGGATAGAGAGAGAATAGTTGCCTTCTACGACAACGGGCTCTGCCAGCTCTACCACAACGGTGTTTTCTTCTTCACCCTGATAGAGTGCGGCAGTGGTGACGGCCTCGCCCTGCTCGTTGAGGACTGCAAGTCCATCGAACACCTGACCTGCGGGAACTACGAAGCCAACAGCTTGGTCGAAGGTGAGGGTGAGCTTGTCGAGATAGTTGACGGTAGTAGCATTGGCAGGAGCCACGCTCTGGAGCTGCATCTTCTCCGCAGCACTGCATACCTGGCTCTTCTTCACTACGTACTGGAACTTGTCGAGCACATCCTGCGTCACTGCCATCGCACCCTTTTCGATGACAGCCTTGGCCTCGACGATAGCGGCGCGGAGAGCCTCAGCCTGCTCGGGATACTTGGCATTCACACAATCGGGAGAGAGAGAAGCATGATAGAGCTGGAACTCTGCGAAGTGGCCGAAACCATTACCTGTAGTAGTTTTAGCGATAACAAAGCGCAGAGAAACAGTACCCACGGGAACCGTGAAATGACCCGTAACGGTCTCCGTATTGCTCGTGAACGGAGTCTCTACCGTGCCTACGAAGGTGTAGTCAGCAGCATTGTTGGAAGCATAGACATCGAAAGCTGTAATATGGTCGGCACCTGTACGACGACGAGTCATTGCCAACTTCATATCGCCACCCACAGCTTCGGGGAGCGCGATGAAGAAGTCGTGCGTACCGGGGGTAACACTACCACCACTCCATTTTGAATGCCAGAAAGTAGTTACATCGTTGTCGCAAGCTCCTGCTACACTACCCTCCCAGGGTTCTGTAAACTGAGAGGTGAACTGGCTGGGATTAGTGAAGAGATTCTTACTCCACTGAAAACCATCCCAGTAGAGAGCGAGAGCGTCAGTATAAAGTGTCTTATACGTTGCAAAACGCTCGTTGTACTCTTTTCTAATCTGATAATCTTTCACTTGAGCTTCTACCAGTGCCTGCACATCTGGACTGACATCGGGCACCTTCACAATCTGCATGGTGTTACCATTATCACCAGTATCATGCCAAAAGACTACAGACGGGTTCTGGTCTAAGCTCAGATTAATCTTATTACCATCAAAGGCAATGTTAGTGGGGTGAGTACCAGCATTAATACCCGTAGAAGGCAGCAGCTGCACCGTATAGGCAGGATCATATTCGGTAAGCATCGTACCACCTCCACTCTTATACAGGAACTTGTTCGCTCCTACATTGTAGAGGTAATAGCTTTCACCGATTTTGTAGAACATCCACTGGTTGTCGGGTTCTTTCGGGTCAACGGTAATCTCTGTGCCCCCATTCCAAGTGTTTTTCGAACACCAAGCTCCAGTTTTTGTCTTGGACGGCGCATACACCAGATAGCCACGGTTAAAAGACTCGATGGTATATGCCGAAGCATTGTCCGTCTGGTCAAGTGCCGTGATGGGCTTGGACTCTTGCGCCGATACTCCTAATGCTCCAAAGCATGAAAGCACTAAGAGTGAGAAGAATTGGAAAATCTTTCTCATAACGACAGGTTTTTAGTGAATAAATATAAATAGAATTGAAGTTGTATTCCTGTTCTAACGGTGAATCCTCGCGCGTACGCTTCAAACACAGGATTTTTGTCATCTCTTGGTGGCTAACGCGGGGCATCAGAATGGCTATATTGCCTATTTGATTGGGCAAAAATACAATAATATTTGAAAAACCTCCCATCTTTTGTGGTTATTTTTCAGGGTTGAGAACAGAAAAGTGGTCAATTTGCCTCAAAAACAGCGCGCAAACGTTGTCATCACAAGGATATTTACACATTTTTTCAATATTACGGCCCTTCCCGCACGGGGGCGAAAACGGCGAAACTACTGACGAATGAAAAAAACAACAAAGCGGGCGAAACAAGCCGCCTGACTCCACGCCCCCCAAAAAGCAAAAACCGCAAGCCCGAAATGCCGGGCTTGCGGTTAATTACTATAAGGGAGAAGGAGAAATTACTTCAGAACCTTCTTACCGTTCTGGATGTAGAGGTTGCCCTTGACGGGAGCAGCCACGCGACGACCGAAGAGGTCGAAGACTTCTGCTTCAGACTCGGAAGCATTGACAGTGTCGATACCCGTGGTACCACCATTGCCAGAGAGTTCCTGCTTGAAAGAGAGCGTCATATTGACCACCTTTCCGTCAACAGCGAAGCTCTTCGGGCAGAAGTAAACGCTGACTTCACCTGCGGCAGGCGTTGCAAAGTCGCCGATGCGCTTGATAACGTTGGCAGCAGCAGGCGTATCGAGGGTATTGAGGGGCTGGAAGTTCAGCTTGATATTGCTTCTGCCGGCGTAAGCCTGACCGAAGAGGTCGTAGCCAACACCTGAGAAGATGATACCGTAGATGTCGCCCGTCTCGTCATATACGCCACCGATGAGTCCGAATGCAGAAGGCTCAACGCTGCTGGCGTGCTTGAACTCAACCTGGAAGTTTTCAACGAGGTCAGCAGCCTCGGTCACTTCAGTCGCAGGAGTATAGACAATGTCTTCTTCGTCACCGCTCCACTCCGTCACTTCCTCGAATACGAAGAACGAGGTGTAAGAGCTGTTCCAAGGAGCAAAGAGGTTTGCACCGTGGTCGTAGTTACCAGTGCTGAGGTTCATATTGAGATAGAGATAGCGTCCATCCTTGTGATAAGATCTCATGGCAACGACTTCGGGCTTCACATACTCCTCGGGGAGCTTGCCAGCATTCATGTCCTTATCGGTAAGGAGATACATCGGAGTGATTTCCCATGCATCGCCGCCGTCAGCCCATCCGCGGAAGTGGAGGGTTTCACCGGTTTCGTTAGTGAAGACATACTTGCCGTTCTCGTCCAAGCTGCAGAGCCATGCCACAGCCGTCTGCGAAGGAGTCTCCTCGGTGCCGAGGTAGCGGAGCACGCTGGACTTTCCGAAGTTCTCGTTGCGGATGAAGTAGTATTTGCCAGCCTCGGGGAGGGGGTTCGTGGCAACGACATAGTTGAGCGTGAACTCGGGGTTATAGACAGCACCGCGCGAGAGACCCATATCTTCAGCGTCGAAGTTAGCCTTGCTGTTCCAGATATACTGAGCAGGAACGGTGACGCTATACTTGCCAAACTCAGTGATAGGCTCAGCGAGCGTGATGTTCACCACATTGGGGCTTGCAGCATCAACGCTCATCTCGGTGACAGTAACGGTTTCGCCGGCAGCATTGACAACGGCAACACCATTAAAGGTAGCAGCAGCGGGAACTACCTGAACCTTGTCGGGGAAGGTGAGCTGGATGACGCTGAGTTCCTCAACGACTTCCTTGTCAGCAGGCAGCACCACATCGTAAACAAAGGAGTCGGGCTTGGGAAGTGCGGTCTTGGCCTCTACCACCCAGAGCTGACCAGGCTTATCAGTATAAACGCCGGCACCAGCCCAAGAATGATCAATACCGAAGCCCTGAGTAGCATTCTTCAAGATAGTAGTGGGGTTGCCTTCGAGGTCAGCGATGTACCAAGTGCTGACATTGTCGGAGAAGTCCCAAGTAGAGATTACACTATGACCGACATACTTGCCCGTGCTCTCGCTCTGGAGGATATAGCCACCATCTTCAGTGGGGGTGAAGGTGAAGTATTCAGGCTCAGCAGCGAGCGAATAGGTGGTAACATCGTTGTCGGGCACTTCAGTGGTGCTGAAGTAGAGTTCAGTGTCGTTGTAGCGAATGGCAGCTACGAGGGGATCGCCGGCCTCGTAAGCAGCGACGGCAGCCTTAAGGTCTTCGAGATCCTGAAGCGAAGGAGTGGCGAGAGCCTCGAACTTGGCGAGAGCCTCAGCAAAAGCAGCGGCAGCCTTGGGGTTCTTCGCATTGAAGCAGTCAGGAACGAGCGCACTTACATAGAGTTTGAACTCTGCGAAGTGGCCATAGCCACGCTCCAAATCCGTCTTAGCGATGACGAAGCGCACGGAAGCCGTACCCTCGGGCACCGTGAAATGACCCGTTACGGTCTCAGGTGCTTCAGGTTTGAAAGCAGGTTTGCCAACAAGAGGAGTCTCTGCCGTGCCCACGAAGGTATAATCAGCAGCACTGTTGGAAGCTGTAGAAGAAGCATAGACATCGAACGCAAGGATATGGTCGTTCAAAGCTCCGCAACGGCGAGTCATATCAAACTGCATATCGCCACCGACAGCTTCGGGGAGGGCGATGAAGAAATCGTGGGTGCCGGGAGCAACATTACCACCATGCCAAGTTGAATGCCAGAAAGTAGAAGGATCGCCGTCGCAAGCTGCTGCCTCACTGCCTTCTTCGGGATCTGTCCAGGCAGAAGTGAACTGGCTGGCATCAGTAAAGAGATTGTCGGAAAGCTCATAAACCGTGTTGGCCTCATACTGAGCCTTTGCCGCAGCCAGTGCCTCAGCGAACTGCTTGGCAACATTCAGTTCATCGACTACATTATCGGCGGGATATTCAGCCTCAACAATCGTGAAGACAGAGCCATTATCCTTAACCTCCCACCAGCGGACGGGAGCCTCAGTCATACCATTGGTGATGCAGAGATAATCGTACTGACCTCCAGTAGTATTAAATCCGAAAGTGCCATCGCCGTTGTCAGTTACCTTGATAGCCTTGGGCTCCTTAACCAAGTCATACGACTTGTAATCGCTATTCTGCACTAACTGAGCATACGCCTTTGCACCAACGTTGTAGAGATAGTAAGTGTCATCTACATTGACCACCTGCCAGAGATGGTTGGGGTTGTTGCCATCGAAGGAAACGGTCCACTTTTCGTCGATACCGCCATTCTGGTTTCCGAGCCAAGTTTCTGCAGCAGCGAGGGTGACGTGCGCATCGCCTTCGGTATAGGTGAGGTAGCCACCGCCATTCACATTCTTGATGGCATAGGTCTTGTCGTTGCTGAGCTCATCGAGGTTTGCCACGGTCTTGCCACCGGCAGCAGCGGGATAGCCCGTCCATTCGACATTCCAAACAGAGGTGCGGTCTTTATTGCCATCCTGTCCGGAAGGACAATTGTTGACAATTTCAATAGAGAAGTCGCCTTCTACGTTAACATCCTGACTCCACTCGTACTTCACATTCTTCGCCAAGTTTTCAGGAACAACGTCATACTCCTGAACAGCAATGCCATTCTGAAGCACAGAAACATGGAGCGACAGCTTTTGCACAGAGAAAACACAAGCATAGTTCAAACTCAACGTGCCGCAGCCATTATGCAAAGTGGGTGAGGTCAGCTTTCCCGGCTGAGAGGTTTTTCCATTTAGCACAACAGCAGCAGTGACATTGTATTTATCGCCATAAATACCAAAATGGCCACCTTCCTCTGCCGCTCCTGAATTCGCATTCCAGCCGGCATGCACCATGGCATTCTCAGCTGTCCATCCATCTTTATTACTCGATGTAATGTATTGGGTGCTAACCTTACCATCATTAAAGGTGGAGAAGTTGCACTTACCTTGCGCCCATGCAGCCGTTGCGGCCACAAGAGCAAAGAAGAACATTAAGAGTTTCTTCATAGTAAAACAATTTTAGTGAATGATTATATTATTATATATATATGTGTATCCATGCTTTTCATAGAGGAAAATGAGGGTGGACGGGCTTCCAACGAGGCATCAACCCACGGTTTTTACATCTTTACTTTCTGATTTTCGGCTCTGCCGCCTACTTTTCTGATAGCATTTGCCAAAGGGAGTTGGCACAATTAACGCGGCAAAAATACGAACATTTTTCAAATCACAGACAGAAATGTGATTGTTTTTTTGCTTTTTCCTCCTTAATTTTTGAAAAAACCATCCTTTTGCCCTCCACCACCCCTGTTTTAACTGGCACAAAAGAGGTGCTGGGCGGGAATATGCCACGATGCAAAGGCCAAAACCAAAGATTCAAACCGAAGGATAACGCCCCGAAGTTCGACCATTCCCACGGACGAGGGTGTTGCCCCCAGAGTGTCGCTACGCTTGCCCTGAGCTATGATGTATTGCCCCCTCAGGGCGCAACCGTGCGGACGGCAGCCTTCGGTTCGGCGCGTTAGCTATCGACAGGAGGAAAAGGAAAGGGGCAACACAACGAACACACACGAAAAAACCGCAAGCCCAATGGTGTGGGCTTGCGGTTACTATAGGGAGTGGCGAAATATTACTTCAGCACCTTCTTGCCATTAACGATGTAGAGACCGCCCTTGACGGGAGCTACTACGCGACGGCCGGAAAGGTCGAAAATCTTATCGGAAGCAGCGTTGATGTCGAGCTGACGGATGCCCGTGGTACCACCAGCGGTCACCTCGTAGGTCTTGGTGATGGCTTCTTCCACTACACGGCCATCAACCTTGAAGCTCTTCGGAGCGAAGTAAATCGTATATTTGCCGGGAGCAGGATTGAAGCTACCGATGCGCTTCATGACGTTGGAGCGAACTTCTTCGTCAGCCTCATCGGCAGAGAGGAAATTGACCGTAGCCACACCGTTCTTCACCTCCAGATTTCCAGCGAGGTTCAGTGCCTCGTTGGCATTGAGGAATGCGAGTCCGTAGGGCTTGCCGCCTTCATCAAACACGGCAGCGATGAGACCCATGTTGGTGACGGAAACCTCAGCAGCCTCTTCAAACTCTACATTGAAGGCGAGGAGTTCCTCAGCGCTTTCAACGGTTTCGGGCAGGCTGTAATTGCCGTTCCATACGGTCTTGACCTCTTCGAGGCAGAAGTGAACCACCTTGTCGAGACCCTTGTCGCAGTAGAGCTTATACTTACCGGCATCCCTACCGATGTATTTACCATCTTCGCGAACGAAAACGAAGTCTTCAGGCGTTCCCTCAACGGTCCACTCATAAGCCTCAGCGGTGGTGGTAGTGCTCCAGCCGAATTTCGTGCCGACAACATAAGGAGCCATATATTCTCCCTTGCCGTCCGAGACGGTCCATCCGCCATTCTCGCCCTGTGCGAAATAGAGCTTGGTGGGAGTCTCAGAAAGGGTGATGACGATAGATGCATTTCCGGCATCCGAACCCGTACCGCGGTTTACGAAGTCGATGCCCTTGGCAGGCTCATCGAGCATCTTGACATAGTATGCCTGCTCAGGCTTGGCAGAGAAGGGAGGCTGTGCGCCAGCAACGACGGTGAGCTTCATGGCGTTGAGATCAACGGTGAAGGTCCATTCGCCGGCAGAGATGAAGAAGGTGGTTTCGGCACCTGCGACGAGCTGGCACTCGCTGCCCTTCCAGAGCTGTTCGCCAGAATTTTCTGTACCGATGGCATGAGCATAGAAGGTCATCCAATCCCAAGGATCGGCAGGAAGGACAGTACCAATCTGGAAATAGTTTTCAGCATCTTCGGTGGTGACCGTAAAGGTGTAGATGCCATCTTCGCGTTCAGGAACGAAGACGCTGGGATCGTCGAAGCTCCACTTATTGTTGAGTCCCATTACGACGAGACCCTTCTGGTCAACCTTCTGCTCAGGCTTCTCCACGCCCTCAACGACGGTGATGGTCATGGCATTGACATCAACGGTAAACTCCCAATCTCCAGCCTCGATGCTGAAACTGTAGGGCTCGCCGAGCGTGAGGCCAGCACTTTCGCCCTTCCAAAGTTGATAGTCATAGTCGGGAGCTCCGAGGCGACCTTCGTTGAAGCCAGCCCAGTCGGTAGAAGAAGTGCCAAGCGTGGTGCTGAGCGAGAAGAGGCTGGAATTGACAACGGAAACCTTGAAGGTATAAACGCCGTCGGTCGTCTTTTCAAGTTTGATGGCAGGCTTAGTGGGATTCCAGACGCCATCAACACCGATGACGTAGAGGCCATACTCCTTACCGTCTTCGTTGGTGACAACTCCATCGCCAGAGACAGTGATTTCCTTCGTCTCAGGGTTGAAACAGAGATACACCTTGCTCTCGGTTTGGGTTTCGCCCATGAAGACGTATTCCTTGGTGGTGAAATCCAATGCGCCGACCTGCTCGCCATCGTAATAAACGGTGGCGTTGTGGTCGCCGACGCTGACAACGGCCGTCACGGAATAGCTACCCTCGCCATCGCTGAGCATGGTATAGTCCGTGCCATCCACGTTGACAACGACATCGTGGTGTTCGCCAGAGGGAACGTATTCCACGATATCCCAGGCTTGACCGCTCTTGTCCGTATAAACGCCTGAGCCTTGGGAATGATTGTCCATACCAAGACCCTTGTTGGAATAGTTCACCTTATTGATGTAATAGTGTCCGTCGGCAGCATCTACGACATACCAGACGGTGGGGGTGGTGGTATCGGCATTCCAGACATCGCCAGCGGTTTTAGATCCGAGATACTTGCCATCATCGGTAGAGAGGACGAAGCCTCCATCCTGCGGGGTAAAGGTGAAGGGTGTGCCTTCAGCGGCGAGCGAGGCAGCCGTCGTGTTCGAACCGCCACCTTGGCTGTCGTTACCAGTAGCCAGCACGAGGTACAAACCTCCCTGTACATCCTGAAGCAGATACTGCTTGCCCTCTTCGGGTTCGAAGGCAAAGAGCTGCGCGCAGCAGCAGAGCATCACTGCAAAGAGCGTTAAAAACTTCTTCATAATTACTTGGTGTTATGTATTATTATAATATATGGTGTATCGATAGTGACGGATAATCTCGGTGCTAATTTAGGATGTTTTGCCATAACGGCTTACTATTTTCGGCAGACAAGCGTATGGTTTGAGCGGTTAGAGTGAGGATTTGCAAAGCCGTCATAACAAACAAGCACAAAATGACGGTTGTTAAAATGTCAGAAAGCAATAAAGATTCTTCCAAGCTATATGGCAGACTTGTCGTTTCCCCGTCGTTTTCGCCCGTCCGACAGCGATACGGAAATTTCCGAACGACATTTTGCCCTCAGAGTCATCACTTTCCGGGGGAAAAATGATGACTTCCCGGGGGCAAAATGAACACTTATGGGGTGCGAAATGATGACCTTGCGGCAAGCTCGCCATACAGGCGCATTTTGCACTCAATGGGGACGATGCTGACTGAATGCGGATTGGAGGATTTGGACGGGATTAACGATTTCGACGGGATTAAGAGGATTGACGACTGCCATGCGAGTGACGATTTTGACGTTAGGGACGACCGTAACGTTAGTGACGACTGTAACGAGCGTAACGATTGCCACGTCAGCGACGAGCGCAACGACTGCAACGGCAATGACGATTCTGACGATTCTCACGAAATTGCCACGGAGAGCCTGGCTTTGGGGCAAAAAAATCCGGCATCAGCGGAGGCCGATGCCGGAGAATATGCGGGGGAAACAGAAATGGGCTTAACGCAGACGGGCGCAGGCCTCCTTGATGCGGCGCATGGCCTCGACGATGTTATCATCGCTCGTGGCGTAGCTCATGCGGAAACACTCGGGGCTTCCGAAAGCGTCGCCGCCGACGGTGGCAACGTGGGCCACTTCGAGGAGATAGAGGGCGAAATCAGTGGAAGACTGGATGACGCGCTCACCATCCGTCTTGCCGAAATAGGCAGAAATCTTGGGGAAGAGATAGAAGGCGCCAGCAGGATCATTGACCTCGAAACCCGGAATCTCACGGGCGAGGCTGACGATGAGGTTCTTACGGCGGAGGAAAGCCTGACGCATATCTTCGACGCACTGCTGATCGGCAGCGAAAGCCTCGGTGGCGGCAATCTGACTGACTGAGCAGGGGCCGCTGGTGTATTGGCCCTGGAGCTTATTGACCCCCTTCGCCAACGCCTCGGGAGCGGCGACGAAGCCGATGCGCCAGCCCGTCATGGCGTAGGCCTTGCTGACACCATTGATGACGGCAGTGCGCTCCTTCATTCCTTCGCAGGCAGCGATGGAGGCGTGGGCACCGACATAGTTGATATGCTCATAGATTTCATCGGCGATGACTACGACATCGGGGTGACGGCGCAGGACGGCGGCGAGGGCTTCCAGCTCGGCAGCGGTATAGACGGAGCCCGTGGGGTTGGAGGGAGAGCAGAGGATGAGGGCGCGAGTGTGGGGCGTAATGGCCTGCTCCAGCTGTTCGGGCGTCATCTTGAAGTCTTGCTCAATGGTGGCCTCGACAAAGACGGGCTTGCCATCAGCCATCAGCACCATCTGGGGATAGCTGACCCAATAGGGGGCGGGAATGATGACCTCATCGCCGGCATCGACGAGGGCGAGTATGACATTGCAGACAGCCTGCTTGGCACCATTGCCAACGACTATCTGCGAGGGCTGATAGGAGAGGCCATTCTCGCGAAGGAGCTTATCGCAGATGGCCTGCCGAAGCGCGGGATAGCCCGGCACGGGGCTATATCTTGACCAGTTGTCATCTACGGCCTGCTTGGCAGCAGCCTTGATGTGGTCAGGAGTGTTGAAGTCGGGCTCACCCACACTGAGGTTGATGATGTCGATGCCCTGAGCTTTCAGTTCGGCACTCTTCTGCGACATAGCAAGCGTGGCAGAGGGTGCAAGGCGGTTCAGTCTTTCAGAAAGGCGCATATTATATATATAATGTGTAAGCTATAGAAAAAAAGACTCAGTCTCTGCTGTTTCCGAGGAAACGAAGGAGATAGAGGAAGAGGTTGATGAAATCAAGATAGAGCGTGAGGCTTCCGACGAGGGCGAGCTTCATGGCCGTTTCGTCCTGACGGTTGCCGTAGGCCTGAATCATCCACTTGATTTTCTGCGTGTCGTAAGCAGTGAGACCCGTGAAGATCAGTACGCCGAGGACGCTGATGCCGAACTGGAGCGCGGAAGACCCGACGAAGATATTGACCACCGTGGCGATAATGATGCCGATGAGTGCCATGATGAGGATGCGCCCAAAGGTGGAAAGATCTTTCTTAATGGTATATCCCACGAAAGTCATCGCACCGAAGGTGCCGGCGGTGACAAAGAAGGTGGTGGCGATGCTCTGCATGGTGTAAGCCATGAAGATATAGGAGAGCGTCAGGCCATTGAGGACGGAGTAGGCAGCGAAGACGAGTCCTGCCGTAGTAAGCGACATCTGCATGACGCGAGCGGAGAAATAGAAGACGAGACCGAGTTCGGCAAGCATCAATCCCCAGAAAAGGAGGCGATTGGTGATAATGGCCATCAGTATCTGCGGCTGCGTGGCAACGGCTGCGGCAGTCAGGCCCGTCATTGCCAAAGCGAGGGTCATCCATAGATAAACATTCTTCATCACTGCAGGGAAGGAAACGCTGCTCGTGCCCATACGGTAGGCAGCAGAATCATAACTCTGATTGTACATGGTTCAAACAATATTTGGGTTAGACATATAATTCGATGGGATATATAGAAAATCTGGAAAATATAGAATTTCTGGAATTTATAGATTTTCCAGAAAGATTATCTGCCGAGATGGAGGTTGTGGCCCATACGGTTCTTCTTGGTGCGGAGATAGCGTTCGTTGTAGGGATTCGGCGTGATTTCCACCGGCTCATTGCCCACGACTTCCAAGCCAAAGCCTTCGAGCCCTACGCGCTTGACGGGATTGTTCGTGATGAGACGCATTTTCGTCACGCCCAGTTCGCGGAGGATGGAAGCCCCGACGCCATAGTCGCGCTCATCGGGGTCGTAGCCCAAATGGATATTGGCATCGACCGTGTCGTAGCCTTCCTCCTGCAATTTATAGGCGGCGATTTTCGCCATCAGACCAATGCCGCGCCCCTCCTGATTGAGATAGAGGATGACGCCCTTGCCCTCCGCCTCAATGCGACGCATGGCAGCATGAAGCTGTTCGCCACAATCGCAACGCTTGCTGCCGAAGATGTCGCCCGTGGCACAGCTGGAGTGGACACGGACAAGGATGGGTTCGTCTTTCTCCCATGTGCCCTTGATGAGGGCTATATGCTCCAGGCGATTGCTCTTCTGCTTGAAGGGAATGAGGTGGAAATGTCCGAACTCCGTGGGCATATCGACCTCCTCGCCCCGCTCGATGAGCGATTCCTCCTGCAGGCGATAGGCAATGAGGTCCTTGATGGTGAGGATATGCAGACCCTCGCGCCGGGCAAATTCTATGAGCTGCGGCATACGCGCCATCGTGCCGTCCTCGTTGAGAATCTCAATGAGGCATGCAGCAGGGAAGAATCCGCTCATGCGCGCCAAATCGACGGCAGCCTCGGTATGTCCGGCACGAGCGAGCACGCCACGGTCCTGCGCATAGAGAGGGTTGATGTGGCCCGGACGCCCGAACCATTCAGGGCGCGCCTCAGGGTTTGCCAGCGCCTTGATAGTGGCAGCACGGTCGTGGGTGGAGACACCGGTGGTGCAACCTTCAAGCATATCAATCGTCACGGTAAACGGCGTGCCGAGCATGGACGTGTTCTCCTGCACCTGATGCTCGAGACGCAGCTCACGGCAACGCTCGTTGGTGATGGGAGCACACAAGACACCGCGTCCGTTCTTGAGCATGAAGTTTACCTTCTCAGGGGTAATGAGTTCTGCGGCAGTGATGAGGTCTCCCTCGTTTTCACGGTCTTCGTCGTCAACGACAATGACGAACTTTCCTTCCTTGAAGTCTTCAAGGGCTTGCTCTACTGAGCAGATGGGGCTCTCTGTCATAAGTGGGTGATAAAAATTAGATGGTGGGGGGCTTTGTTGATTTTCAGGATTTATGCTTACATGGCTCTCAGCCGCCGGCTGAGAGAACAGGGAACGGAAATACAGCCGGGAGGGCCGCCGGCTGAGAGAACAGGAAAAGGCAGCCTTCACTGTTCCGGCAGGCTATGCCCGGGGCTTTCCTCGCTCTCTGCGCTTTCAGGCACATGCTTGGCGATGTGCTGTTCGAGGAGGTCGAATGCGCGGAGCATCTTGCGCTTATCGGAGAAAAGATGGCGCTTGCTGACATGGGGGATGCCGTTCAGCGCCTGAAGAATATACAAGTCGCGCGTGTTTGCCAGTTCTTCAACCAGCTGCTCCAAGCGTTCGAGGAAATCGCGGAAAGGCTGCGAGGCGCGGAACCGGAGATAATTGACCGCCATGAAGGGGCTTACCTTCAGACTCACAAGAAGACGGCGCAAGGCACGCACCTCGACGAGGGCATCGGGATAGGAGGGGTCGTCGATAATGACCTCCTTGGGCATCAGATTGCGCTTGACCCTGATGCCGAAGACCTTGCGGAAGAAGGCTTTGTAGGCATCGATGTTGAAAACCTGAGAGTCGCGGTTAGACATATACGTCAGATAGACACCAGCGGGAAGGAGGATGAAGGAAGACACCCACATGCCAATGAAGATGCTGATGTTGCCCTCGCGCGCCATCTTCATACCCGACGTGTTGATGATATAATAGAAAATGAAGATGCCCACGCTGATGACGGCGGGAGTGCCTAAGCCGCCCTTGCGGATGATGGCACCGAGGGGGGCACCAATGAAGAAGAAGAGGATGCACGCCAGGGAGAGCGTGAGCTTCGTATGCCACTCTATCCAATGCCGGCGGATGAAGCGTTCCTCGCTCTCATTGACCTCGTTTTTCCAATTAAGGTCGTAAGCCATTTGCCTGACGGCAGCGCCGGCCGTGGCCTTCGTGCGCGACAATCCCGAATAGCGGGCGAAGAGGGTGTCAATGTTCAGCGGCTTGGCCTCAAAGATTTTCTGGAGGCGGAGGGTGTCGGCGCGCGTCAGCGTGACTGCCCGCGCAGCCTTGCGGCTACCAATATAATTGACATACTCCAACGCGACGCTGTCGAGACGGGCACTCATGGAATCGACATCCTGGACAATCTTCGCCATGCTCTTGGCAGAAGGCATATTCTGCAGGCCTTCGTTCTCAGAGAGATTGAAATTGGAATCAAAGTCGATGAGGAGTTCCTTGTGGAGGAATGTCTCGCGGTCATAGGGAGCAGTGGCCTGAATGTTGCGCGACTGTCCCTGCTCAAGGCTTTGAAACTGATGTCCATTCCAGAGCTCAAGGCGAAGATGGAGTTTGTCGGCAGTCATGGAGAGGCGTCCGGAGTCGGCGATGACGATTTGAGCCTTATCGAAGCCCTGGTCAGTCTTGTAAATAATCACCTGATAGAGCATTCCGGTCAGGGCATTCTTCTTCTCGACATACAGATTGACGTTCGGCACGCCATTATAGAAGATGCCCTCGGGAATCTCAACGGCAGGCTGACTCTCGCGCATGGAGAGGAGGAGCTGGCGAAGGCTGCGCTGCGCCTGCGGAGAGGTGGTGTTCTGAAAATAGAACGAGAGGCCCGCCATGGCGAAGGTGAGGAGAATGATGGGGCGCATGACGCGCATGAGAGGAATGCCTGCCGCCTTCATGGAGAGAAGTTCGAGATTCTCGCCCATATTGCCAAAAGTGATGAGGGATGCCAGAAGAAATGCCAACGGCAAAGCCTGCGGCACGAGGGTGAGACCCATATACCAGAAGAAACGGGCAAGGACATCGAGCGTCAGACCCTTACCTACGAGGTCATCGACGTAGCGCCACGTGAACTGCATCATGAAGACAAAGAGGCACACGAAGAAGGCGGCGGCGAAAAGCTGCAGGAATTTAGACAGGATGAACGAGTCTATTCGCTTGAGCCGGAGCGACTGAAGCGAAAACTTGCCGAGCGCGGACTTGCCGAACGCGAACTTCCGGGACAGAGAGCTGATATTGCCTTTCAAGATAGGTAGGTAATAAAGGTAGGTTCTATAAATTAGTTTTCAATGCAAGGCAGTGTTTCTGTTTTACTTGGAGTCTTCACGCCTCTCGCAAAGACATCGCAAGCTAATTGATAGAACCTACCTATAATTATTTTATGGTAAGTGTAATTGATTGAAGCAGGTAAGAACAACGAGCGTATAGCAAGCGACTTACTTCTACGGTGCATTTCACCTCAGAGTGACCATTTTCCAGGGGCAAAATGACCATTTTCCGGGGGCAAAGCAATCACTTGGAGGGGCGAAAATGATTGCTTGGGAAGCAGGAGCACTGTAGAAAATCTGAAAAGCTCAGAATTTTCACCACTGCATAAGCTAATTCCTGCGCCTTATCTATCTGCCCGACGGATAATCTCCAATGCCCGCTCCACTTTCTGCTCCGTGGGGAGCGTGGCATCTATCCAATCAATGTGAGTGCCACGACGCCCCATGCCGCGGAACCATGTCATTTGGCGTTTGGCAAACTGATGGATGGCCGTCTCAAGCTGGGCGAACATCTCATCGTAGGAGAGCTGTCCGATGACGTGGAGGGTGAGATATTTATATTCGAGCCCATAATAGATGAGGTCGGCAGGCGGAATGCCTTCTGCCAGAAGGGCGCGAATCTCATCGAGCATACCCGCCTGAAGGCGCGCATGAAGACGCTGGGTGATGCGCTCGCGCCGCAAATCGCGGGGAATATCGACTCCGAGGTTCACACTGGACAGGGCCGGGAAGGGGCGATGGCCGAGGGGAGATTGCTCAAGATTGTAGGTCTCGATCTCAATGGCGCGGATGGCGCGCTTGGCAGTATCGACATCGGTGGTGTTGTGCATCGACGTTCCCGCCCGCGACTTCAGCTCGCGGAGCTTCTCGGTGAGGACTTCCAAGCTGCAACCTTCGAGCTCCGCACGCAGTCGCTCGTTCTTGGGCACCTCGCTGATGCGGTAGCCCCTCACGACGCTTTCAAGATACAGCCCCGTCCCCCCACATACTATAACGCGACGCGCGCGCGCACGGATTTGACGGTAGGCCGCGAGGAAATCCTGCTGATAGCGGAAGAGGTTGTATTTCGTGCCCGGCTCAGCGATATCCACCAAATGTACGGGTATGTTGCCGTATTCTTCGAGGTCCTTTCCCGTTCCGAGGTCCATTCTCCGATACACCTGCCGAGAGTCGGCACTGATGATTTCAGCGTCGAGACGACGGGCGAGGGCAACGGCAAAGCCCGTTTTGCCCGATGCCGTGGGGCCAAGGATGGTGATGAGGTCGGTCATGCAGCAGAGGTTGAAGAAGAAGTGAGGGCGAAGCGGGCTTCCATGCAGCCAAATCAAGGCATTGAGCCAGCCTCGACGCTGAGAAAATCGCGAAAACGAGGGATTTTTGCCTAAAAAGCACGCCTATTTGTCGCCATAGAATATGTGCAAATGTACCGCTTTTCGATGAAAAGTGACTTTCTGGAGTATCTAAAAAACGCTTTTTTGTGAGTTTATATAGCAAAACTGACAAGCAAACTCTATTTTTTCCCTTTTTTCTCTGAGATTTCTTTTGCAATCCCAAAAAGTGCCGTACCTTTGCACTCGCAAGACGGAAGGAACGACATTTGAAACTTCCCTTTTGGCGGGGTAGCTCAGCTGGTTAGAGCGCATGATTCATAATCATGAGGTCCCGGGTTCAATCCCCGGCCCCGCTACCACCAATAAAACGCCAAGCGGCTCGCATCAGCGAGCCGCTTTTTTTGTGCCTGAACGGGAGGGAAAAAGAAAACTCGCAGCCGGGACGACTGCGAGCAAAACTTATAAGGCAGGGTTCTATAAAATAGTTTTCCATGTAAGGCAGTGTTTCTGCTTGGATGTCTTCACGCCTCTCGCAAATACATAGCAAGCTAAATGATAGAACCTGCCATAAAACGCTTGGAGAAGGGAGAAACGAAACAGGACCGGAGGGCGATTTTCCGAAACCCGAGGCTTACGACAGGCTTTTGGCAACGACGTAAGCCATAGTCCATGCGGCCTGAAGATTGAAGCCACCCGTGATGGCATCAACGTCAAGGACTTCGCCGGCGAAGTAGAGGCCGGGGTGCTGACGGCATTCGAGGGTAGAAGGAGAAATGCAGGAAAGGGCCACACCACCGCACGTGACGAACTCCTCCTTGAAACGATTTTTTCCGGCGACGGGTAAGACGTGATGAACAAGCAGGGCAGAAAGACGCACCAACTGCTTCGAGGACAACTCTGACCAGCGCAGCGCGGGACGCAACTGATACTGTTCGAGGAGACAGCGCCAGAGACGACCGTTGAAGCAGGGGGGATATGCACTCTGCAACTGCTTTTGAGGATGCTGCATCGCCAACGCCTGCAGAACGGACAAGACTTCGGCCTCGCTCCTTCCGCCCATCCAGTTGAGGGCAAGCCGAGACTGATAGTCGGCTTCCTGTAGATAGCGTGCAGCATACGATGAGAGTTTCAGAATGGCAGGGCCGCTGAGTCCCCAATGCGTCAGCAGGAGCGGACCGTCGGCCTTGAACTTCGTGCCGGGAATGCTTGCCACCACAGCCTCGACCACCGTACCCGAGAGTTCGCGAAGGGGATGCTCGGGCAGGCAGAGGCTGAAGAGCGAGGGAGCAGGACTGACCATTTCCAGACCAAGAGGACGGAGCAGCTCCAAACCCGAGGGGCGCGGACTACCACCCGTGGTGACGACGACGCGGTCTGCCCGCACGCTGCTGCCATCGGCAAAGAGGAGGGAATAAGCCGCATCGGGCTCGTGGCGAACAGCCGTGATGCGAGAAGCAGTATGAACCCGCACGCCATGCTGACGCATGAGGCGCAGCAGAGTGTGGACAATCTCCATAGCATCTTGCGATGCCGGAAAAACGCATTGGTCATCCTGCACCACGAGGCGCACGCCCGCCTTCTCAAACCATCGGAAGGCATCTTCATGGCTGAACTCGCGGAGCAGACGCTTCATCAGGCGAAATCCGCGGGGATAGACTGCTTCCACACTGCGGACGCCCTGAAAAGTGTTGGTCAGATTGCAGCGACCGCCGCCCGTGATGGCCACCTTTGCCAACGGACGGCTGCCGCGCTCATAGACATTGATGACGGCGTGGGGATGACGGCGAGCTAACTCAACAGCGCAGAAGCAGCCCGCAGCACCAGCACCGATAATGGCAATTTCCATAGTGAAGGGCTACACACACATATATATATTTACCCCAAGAAGGAAATCAGCACGCCAGCTGCAACGGCAGAACCGATGACACCTGCGATATTTGACGCCATGCAATAGTTCAGCACATGATTCTTGGCATCATACTTCGTAGAAATCTCATTGCAGACACGGCTTGCCATAGGGACAGCCGAGAGACCCGTAGCACCAATGAGGGGGTTAATCTTCTTACGGGCAAAGAGATTCCACACCTTCACCATGCAAATGCCCGAGGCGATGGAGAGGGCAAAGGCACAGAATCCACCGGCAACAATGCCCAACGTCTGCACATTGAGGAAGGCCGAGGACGTCATCGTTGCGCCCACGGACAGACCGAGGAAGATGGTGGCAGTGTTCATGATGGCATTGGCAGCCACATCGTAGAGACGCGCCGTATCAGCACCTATCTCCTTTATCAAATTGCCAAACATCAGCATTCCCACCAAAGGCACCGCCGTGGGAACGAAGAGGGCGACGATGGTGGTGACGGCGATGGGGAAGATGATTTTCAGCACGCGGAGGTTGCGGATGTCGGTATTGTTGGGATAGAGGCGGTCTTGCTCCTTCATGTTTATCATCAATTCCTGCTTGCTGCACAAAGCCTTGACAACGAGGGGAATGATGACGGGCACAAGTGCCATATAGCTATAGGCCGCGATGGCGATGGGGCCGAGGAGATGGGGCGCGAGCTTGATGGTCGTAAATATGGCCGTCGGGCCATCGGCACCGCCAATGATGCCAAGCGATGCTGCCTCCTGCGGGGTAAAACCAACGAGGATGCTGACGATAAGGACGCTGAAAATGCCCATCTGCGCTGCCGCACCAAAGATAGCGAGCTTCAGATTGCGGAGCATCGGACCAAAATCCGTGAGCGCTCCGACACCCATAAAGATGATTGGCGGCAGGAAACCCGTCTTGATGAGCATATAATAGATGAAGTTCATGAGCCCGAGCTCGTGGGCAATCTTGTGGAGAGGCATATCCCAAATGATTTCGCGCGAGCCATCAGGCAGAGTGACAAGCCCTTGCGAATCAGCCTGCACCACTCCCATATCTCCGCCGGGGAAATTGGCCACAAGCACTCCGAAGGCAATGGGAATGAGGAGGAGCGGCTCATATTTGCGGACGATACCAAGATAGAGCAACACGAAGGCGAGGAGATACATGACGATGAACGTCGGGTCAGCCGCAATGTCGCTGATGGCGGTCATCGAATAGAGTTTCTCGAAAATTCCATATATAACTTCCATAACAGTCACACTTATGCGTGGTCTTTGGCAATCTTAATGATAACATCGTCTTCCTCAACGGGGTCGCCCGAATTGAATAGGATGGCGGTGATGGTGCCATCGAAGTCGGCACGAATGGCATTGTAGGTCTTCATGGCTTCTATATAGCCCAAGATATCGCCCTTCGACACGTGGTCGCCGACGTATTTCGCCACCTCCTGCGCATCCTTGACACGATAGAATTTTCCTTCCAAGGGGGCGGTAATGTCTTCGCCATCGAGGGTTTCGATATCATTGGCACTCGTAGCCACGGGAGCCGTGGTGGGTTCGGGCAGCTCGTCGCCATACGCCACATTGAGCTTATAGTTCTGACCATTGAGAGAAATGGTGATGGTATGAGGCATTTCAGCCACCGCCTCCTGCGGTTCGGCCGCCGCCTTGCGCTTTTCGAGGTCAGCAAGAAAGTCGGCCTTTGCCTTTCCGCTCTTATACGCCTCATACTGAGCGGGGTGCATAGAATATTCAAATAGCTCCTCGTCGTCTTCGCCCAAGGGCCAGCCTGCAGCGCGCATCTTTTCGCGATAGACATCGAGGTCGTCGGGATAATTCTGCTGTGGGTCGGTGGTCATAAACTCGCGGCCCTGTTCGGCAGCGATGGCAACGAGTTCGGGATCGACTGTGCCCGGCAATTTGCCCGCCTTGCCCAGAATCATGTCCCAGATATTGTCGGCAATCATCGTCCAGCGTCCGCGCCCCTTCTCCATCTGCATCACGTTTGTCAGTGCCAGGTTCTTGACATACTGCGAGAAGGGCGTGACGAGAGTGGGATATCCCACCTTAGGCCAAACGTATGCCACCTCGTCAAAAAGCTTAACGAGGAGCTGGTCGGTGGTGAGTTCGGGCTGTCCGTTCTTCACCTTCCATTTGTTCAGGCTTGCCAAGTTGTCTTCAAGGTCAGTCATCAGCGAGCCCATCATACCGCCGGGCAGACCGGGCTTGACAAGGAGGGAATTATTGAGATGATTGAGCTGAGGGATATAGTAGCCCAAGAAATCATCGCACATCTCTTGAATGAGCGTGCGTGCCTCCATATACGCCTCCATATTGATTTCCTTCACCTTGAAGCCCGCATCTTTCAGCATCTCCTGAACGGCAATCACATCGGCATGGCCCGTTCCCCACGAGAGGGGACTCATGCCGACATCGACGTAGTCGCACCCGTTCTTGCAGACTTCAAGGATGGAAGCCATGCAAAAGCCAGGACCTGCATGACCATGATACTGCACGGGAATCTGCGGATGCAACGCCTTGATGCCCGCACAAATCTTGCCGAGCGAGTCGGGACGCCCGATGCCCGCCATATCCTTCAGGCAAATTTCGTCGGCACCAGCCTTGACAAACTTATCCGCCAGTGCTACATAATAATCTATGGTGTGTATGGGGCTGCTGGTGATGCAGAGCGATGCCTGCGCTATCATGCCCGCCTCCTTGGCATAATGGATGGAGGGAATGACATTGCGCTCATCGTTCAGACCACAGAAGATGCGGGTGATGTCGGTACCCTGCGCATGCTTCACACGATAGAAAAGCTGACGAAGGTCCTTCGGGCAAGGGCTCATGCGAAGGCCATTGAGGGCACGGTCGAGCATGTGGGTCTGAATGCCAGCCTCGCGGAAGGGACGGGTCCATGCACGAACCGCCTTGTTGGGATTCTCTCCGAAGAGGAGGTTCACCTGCTCAAAGCCTCCACCATTGGTCTCCACGCGGTCAAAGCATCCCATACGGATGATGACGGGTGCAATTTTCAACAACTGGTCAACGCGGGGCTGGTACTTTCCAGCACTCTGCCACATATCGCGGAATACAAGGCTAAACTTGATTTCTTTCATTTTCTAAAAGTTAAGGAGCACGTTAAAGAGCATGTTTGGGGAAGTCTTTCAGAGTTTCACTGCCTCGGTGATACGTCCCTTTCCGCCGGTGAGCTGTGCCACAGCCTGCTGGAGGAGTTCCATGGTAGGAGCATCGATGGCGGCGGCGGTGGGAACGGTGGGCTCAGGCGTCAAGATGGCAGCACTATTATTGACGGCCATCTTCGTCTTGCGAACGCTCTCGCCCTCAGGAGCTATCTGATTGACAATAGTAATAAGCAACTTGCTACCATAGATAACGACGAGCAAGATGACGAAAACCGTGAGCATACCCACGATAAGCAGTTGGAAAGCAAAGGCAAGGTTTTCCATATATTGAAAGATTGATGATTCAAGCATTTCATCGCACAACAGGATGCCGCCCGTTCTGTGTAAATTCATACGATAATGCGGCATTGCAACATCGAAAATTTGATGCAAAGGTACGATAAAAAAATTTTTTTGACCACTATTATCGGAAAAACCTTATGAGTTTTAACGTTAGTTTGGAAACAAGCAAGGGCTGACTCATGAGGTAACACCCTTCAGCCAAAGCCTACAAAACGAGGCACGCCAGCACTATGGACAAACACGGCAGGCACTACTGCCCTGCCCTCTTGCAAAAAAAAGACGAGGACTGACAGTATGGCGTAGTGTCAGTCCTCGTCGTATAGGCAGTTTAGAGATATTCAGAGTAGTCCGTCAGGCGCATATCGCCCTTGCGGAGGAAGGTGTCGTGGAAGGCCAATGCAGCTCTCATGTGCTGCGGCTCGTGCCCCATAGGGGCAATCCTGAGATATTCGCGCAAAAGAGGGCGATATTCAGGATGAGCACAGTTGTTGATGATTTCTTCGGCACGACGCAACGGACCTTTGCCGCGAAGGTCGGCAAAGCCCTGCTCAGTAACGATGAAATCCACATCGTGCTCCGTGCTGTCAATATGGGAGCACATCGGCACGATGGCACTGATTTTTCCTCCTTTTGCCGTTGAAGGCGTGGTGAAGATGGAGATGTAGCCATTGCGAATATAGTCGCACGAACCACCGATACCATTCATCAGGGCAGAGCCGCAGATATGGCTGGAGTTCTCATTGCCGTAAAGGTCGCATTCGAGTGCCGTGTTCATGGCAATAACGCCTAATCGGCGGATGACTTCCGGGCTGTTTGCCACCTCACTTTGCCGTAGGGTAAGATGCTGGGAGAAGTAGTCCATATTGTCATACACCCGTCGCAGAGCCTCGTTCGTCACGGTCATCGCAGCACAAGAAGCATCAACAACCTTTCCTTCCAGCATATAATCCACGACGGCATCCTGTATCACCTCACTATATACATTGAAGCGCGGAATGAGCGGACTCGTCCCCAAGGCTTTGAGGACGGCGTTTCCCGTGCTCCCCACTCCGCTTTGTATAGGCAGGAAGCAGGCAGGAATGCGGCCTGCCTTGATGTCGCGCGAGAGAAGTTCTGCCACGTTGAGTCCAATCTGCAGGGTTTCGGCATTGACATCGGGGAAGGCGCGAGCCTCCTCAGGGATGTTGCTCTCAATGACGCCCACGATTTTCTCCGCAGGAATGCTCACATAGTTTTCGCCGAGGCGGTCGTAAGGTTTCAGCACCATGATCGGACCGCGGTTCTCCCAGCAGTCTGCCGGCTCGTAAGTGTCGTGGAGATACTTCGAGTTCGGGTTGTGAAACTGATTGTGCTCAAGAATGACGCGCTTTGCCAGACGAGCGATAGTAGAAACGATGCCGCCCGCAGAAGTAAGATAGGCCCGACATTCCCTTTCGCCCTCGACAAGGTCGCTCACCTCAATGATAGCCCAATCAATCTCGCCATAAAACCCATGGCGCAGGCGTTCTGCCATGTGTCCGAGATGGGTGTCTTCATAATCCACCTCTCCGAGATTCGTGTGCGTTCGGAAATCCTTGTTCGTGGAGAAGGGCGCACGAAATTTTATCGCCTTTGCCACTGCCATGTCGCCCTCCACGCTCTGGCACGACGATGCTCCGGTGAGGATGCCCACCTGAAACTCCTCGCCTTGCTCGTGAAGTCTGATGGCGCGCTTGGAGAGTTCGCGGAAAATGGCTTTAGGGTTCGCATTCGGAGTGAAGCCCGAAAGAGCCATCATATCGCCATGATGTATCATTTCTGCAGCTTCTGCAGCTGTGATTCTTTGGTACATAAGGTTGAATTTTGCGTTTCAAAAAGTTACTTCACCTCCCAGATATCATTCGTTTCAAGGAGTTCTGCGAAGCTATGATAAGGCTTTTTGGTGTAAACCTCACTGATTTGGTTCTGTACGGCCTCGTCGTAGGTAGGAGCTTCAACATCTCGAATGATGCCGAGAGCCACGGGGAATCCGTCATTATTGCCCATCAGTGCCAGCTTGAGCTGCAGGGTGTCGTCCTCGCAGTGGGCATCGTGAATCAGAACATCGTCGAGCGTAGTGCCGTCAATGCCAGGCTGAATCACCTTCAAGCCAAAGCCCTGCTGCGCCAAGCCAAATTCCATATTTTCGCCAAAGAGCAAAGGTTCGCCATGGCGCACGTAGATGGCATTCTTCGCACGTCCGGGTTTATCATAGACCCTGCTGTGGGTACCATCGTTGAAGATGACGCAGTTTTGCAACACTTCAACTACGCTCGCACCCTTATGAGCATGGGCAGCCTTGAGGATTTCTACGGTATGCGGAGAGTCGGTAGCTACGGTGCGGGCGAAAAAATGACCGCGTGCGCCGAAGCAGAGCTCTGCCGGGCGGAAAGGATCTTCGACCGTACCGTAGGGGCTCGACTTGCTGATGAATCCTCGCGGCGACGTGGGGCTATATTGCCCCTTCGTCAGGCCGTAGATACGGTTGTTAAGGAGAATCATATTCAGGTTCACGTTGCGGCGGTTGGCATGTATGAAGTGATTACCACCGATAGCAAGTCCGTCGCCGTCACCGCTAATCTGCCACACGGAAAGCTCAGGGTTCGCCAGTTTCACGCCTGTGGCAATGGCAGCGGCACGGCCATGAATGGTGTTCATGCCATACGTTGCCATATAGTGCGGCAGACGGCTGGAGCAACCGATGCCCGAGATTACGCAAGTCTGCCAAGGCGCCACGCCGATTTCAGCCATGGCTTTATGGAGCGATGCAAGGAAGAAGTGGTCGCCACATCCGGGACACCAGCGAGGCTGTCCCTTTTTGAAGTCTTGGGCGGTGAATTGAATATCTTGTGCTGATGATTGTGACATAACTATATATTGTTCAGACTCTATAAGTAAGCCGAAAGAATTAGTTTCAGGGAAGTACCATATATGTAGCCTTATCCGAGCGTGCATCCTGCTGTGTCGCTGACAAGCCTGACTCAGGAAGCCCATTCTCGCCCTCTCAAGACCCATGAAATCCAATCTGTTCAGACTGGCATGAAATGTGTAGCCGTGGAAAAAATGACGGGCTTGGCATCCCTTCCGCAGAGCTTCCGCTTTCCAAGTAATCATTTTCGCCCCTCAAAGTGATTATTTTGACCCCAGGAAATGGTCATTTTGAGCTTCAAAATGGTCACTCTGCGACGAAATGTACTGCAGAAGCAAGGAATCTTGCTGTAAAGCAATTCTGCTTACCTACTTATAAGATGAGACTCAAATATCAGATAAGGCCCTTAGGGTAGGTTCTATAAATTAGTTTTTAATGTAAGGCAGTGTTTCTGTTTTACTTGGATGTCTTCACGCCTCTCGCACCGTATCTTTTTGTCTTTCATTCAGTCACGTAGCCCGCTACGCTCCCTCATAAAAAACAAAAACCTACGGCACGATAGTCGCAAATACATCGCAAGCTAATTGATAGAACCTACCTTAGAAGAAAAGCCGTGTGAAAGTTTCTACGAGTTGAGCGACCTTGAAGGGCTGACCTTTGACCTCGTTGTATTGTGCAGGAGCAAAGCCGTCAATCTTCATGCGGAGCCATGCAGCCAGTTGCCCCGTGTTCTGCTCTGCCACGACGACGTGGGGATATTTTCTCAACACCTCAGCCGTATTGGCCGGCAAGGGATTGATATGACGGAAATGCACCATTGCCACCTTCTTGCCGCTTCGGCGCATGGCATCCATCGTGGCGTGAAGGTGTCCGTAGGTGCCGCCGAATCCGACGATAAGGAGTTCTGCATCGTCGGCATCGCCCATCACTTCGAGGTCTGGCACAGGAATACGTTCCACCTTCCTGCGTCGCAAGTCGGTCATCAGTTGGTGGTTCTCGGGGTCGGTAGAGATGGCACCCGTCTGGCTGTCTTTCTCAATACCCGCAATGACATGCTCAAAGCCCTCACGTCCGGGCAGTGCCCAATAACGAACATCGGCTTCGTTTCGCATATACGGTGTCCATTTTCCCCGCAGTTCCTCAGGCACGTAGGGCGGCTGAATGGTGGGCATCTTCTCCAAGTTCGGCAGTCTGAAGGCTCCCGAACCATTAGCCACGTAGGCATCCGTCAGAAGAATGACGGGGGTCATGTGTTCCAGTGCCATCCGCGCGGCTTCATAGGCAGCATAGAAGCAGTCCGTCGGACTCGAAGCTGCCGACACTGGCATCGGGCTCTCACCATTGCGTCCGAAGAGTGCCTGCAGCAAGTCAGTCTGTTCGCTCTTCGTAGGAAGTCCCGTAGCAGGGCCACCGCGCTGCACGTCGAGAATTACAACGGGGAGTTCGAGGATGACGGCCAAGTTCATAGCCTCACTCTTCAGACATAAGCCCGGGCCTGACGTACTCGTCACGCCCAGTGCGCCGGCAAACGCCGCCCCAACGGCAGAAGCACAACCGGCAATCTCGTCTTCACACTGGACCGTCGTCACGCCCAAAGATTTATGTTTTGATAGCTCATGGAGGACATCGGTGGCAGGTGTAATGGGGTAAGATCCTAAATAGAGCTTTAGTCCAGCCTTCTCGGCAGCAGCTATGAAACCGTATGCCGTAGCCTTATTGCCCGTGATGTCCATATATCTTCCGGGGCGCTTGTGCTTCGTCTCGATGCGATAGACGTTTGCTGCCGACGAGTGGGTGTTGTGGCCATAGTCGTAGCCTGCCTGAATCACTCGCTCATTGGCTTTGGCGATGGCTGGCTTACGGGCGAATTTCTCCTCCAGGAAATTGAAGGCAATGGAGAGGTCGCGGTCGTAGAGCCAGCAGACGAGTCCGAGGGCGAACATATTGCGGCATTTCAGTATCGACTTGTTGTCCATCCCCGTTTCTGCCAAGCAGTCCTTGACCATGGTGGTCATGGGACAGGCAATCACACGGTCAGGGTCGATGCCCATTTCGCCCAGATAGTCCTGCGTCTTAAACTCCGCTTTCTTCAGGTCTTTCTCGCCAAAGGCATCAGTGTCGATGATGATGGTTGCGCCAGGTTTTGCAAAACGATATTGCGTCTTGAGTGCTGCTGCGTTCATCGCCACGAGCACATCACAATTATCGCCCGGCGTATAGATGAGGTCGGCTCCGATGTGTACCTGAAATCCGCTGACGCCCGTCAGCGAGCCTTGCGGAGCACGAATATCTGCGGGATAATCAGGAAACGTGCTGATGCTGTTTCCCACGGTAGCAGAGACCGTTGAGAAGATATTGCCGGCCAACTGCATTCCATCGCCGGAATCGCCGGAAAAACGGATAACGACTTGATCGAGATCCTTGACTGTCATTTTTTCTGACATGGTTAGGAAAATGTGCTTTTCTAATATAAGGTATAATAAGGAAAGTCCTCCCCGTGAGAATCAAGCCCACTTGCCGTCCCACCGCGAGGACTTTCCATTGTTGAAAATTCATTTCTACTAACTTCTGCTCACTTGCAGACCTTTTTTCGAGAGCCTCATATCGACGAAGCGGGCAGAAGGAGAGAGAGGCTCTGCCGTAAGGAGGCTCTTGATGCGCGCTGCCGCCTCGGGATCTTTCGCCACCATATACAGATAGCCGCCGCCGCCTGCACCAGGGAGCTTGTAGCCCGAGCATAAATCGTCAATCTTTTGGCAGAGCGCGGCAACGAGGGGCGGTTCCGTACCCTTGTCCAACGCCTTGTTCTGCTGCCAGGTCTTCCTGACGAGCTGACCATAGGCTGCCATATTACTGCGCTGGATGGCATCAAACATATCCAATGCCTGCTGCTTCATAGCCGCCAGAATGGAGAGGTGCTCATTCGAGTTGAGGAACATACCTCTGACGATGTCAGCGAGGATAGTCTTTGCCGTACGCGTCAGACCCGTATAGTACAGCAAATGGCACTGACGATTTTCGGGCTCGTTCCATATCTGGTCTGGCAGCCATCTCGCCACGGGTGTCTGCGTAAATCCGCGGCCGGACTGCAGGAGTTTCACACCGTGAAGAACACCGCCATACTGGTCCTGCCATCCTCCGCCCGTTGTCAACAATTGCTCAAGCAGGAGCGTACGGTCGCAGATGGTCATCTTATCCCATCCCAAACCACAGAAATCGCTGAGAGCACCCAGCACAGTGGCTGCCAAGATGCTGCTCGTGCCCAACCCGCTACCTGCGGGAATAGCAGAGAGGAGGGTGATTTCAATGCCACATCCGAAATTTTCCAATTGTTTCCGCAAGGTCTGTGCAGGGCGTTTGGCAAACTGTGGGAGGAAGCCGCAGAGTGCCAATGCTGCCTTCGGAATAGAAAAGGGGCTACCGACTTTGTTGAAAAGGGCCAATTCATCGTAGGTTTCTATTACTTCTTCTGCACTGAGGTCTATGCTTCGGCAAACAATTTTCGGCTCTTTGCACGGCTTGACATAGACCTGCAGAGGCTGTTGACCGTTCAGTTCGATAGCGAGGTTCACCACGCTGCCTCCCGTATTCATGCAATATGGAGGGGTGTCGGTCCATCCTCCAGCGATATCTATGCGCACGGAGGAGCGTCCCCAGACGATTTGGTCGGGATAAACATCAAGTTGCGGCTCTTGGCGTTGCGAATAAGCCGTCTGCATCAGTCCCTCTCTGAGAAGTGCGAAGGCGCGTTGCTCCTCAGCAGTTCCGTCTTCTCCGCGGACTTTATGCAGTTGTGCGCGAAACATGGCATCGCGAATGCGCGTCATCATTGCGGCATCCTCCTCTACGGGGGCAGGCATCTCCAACTGGAGGTCGGTATATTGCCGCACCATATCGCCGAGGTCCACTTGGTAGAACACGCTCTTGGCATAGTTCTCCTGAATTTTTCGCAAACACTCTTTCGTGAGTGCGCGCCGTCCCTGTTCCAACCGTTCTCGATTGACGTTCAACTCCGCTAAAGATTTCTGCGGCACATTGGGCTCTTTTCCCTGCAACAGTACTTGCAGCACTTCGTGCAGCATCGTTTCGTCTGAGCAAAGCCAATAGGTCAAGCCCTGACCATTCGACAACGAATACTCCTCTTTATATATATATACGCAAACGCCATAGCCAGTCTCGCCACAGGGCAACATGCTCACACATTGCCCTGGCTCAAGCTGCACTTCCCAATTATTCTTGGGAACTCCCGTCACGACATGACGAGATTTCAGCCTCCACGTCTCTGGCACGTAAGCATTCTCAATCCAGATATCGCCGTTTTCCGACGTCAGTGGGCGTGCTATCCGTGCGTTTTGAGTGAAGAGTGAGGGGTGTTTCGGCAGGTTGTTTTGGATAATCAAGCGTTGGTCCTGCACGATATTTTGCAGTGCCATCGTACTTTCTATCATCGTCTCCGTGGTAGAGAAGTCGTAATATGCCCCATTGTCCAAAGGTATAACGGCAATTCTGAAGTCGTTTATCAGTTCATCAAGCTGCTTTTCTTCCAACGCCTTTGCCGCTGCCTGTGTGAGGAGGTGGATTCCTGTGTCCATGAGCGAAAGGTGAGTGGCAGACATACTCCGCAATGTCTCTGCATCAGGCTTCTCCAATACGCAGTCCAGTCGCGTCGGCTCAACACGTTCCATCATAAAGACACGGTGTTTCGAAGCCGTCAGATGGTCTGCCCACACCGCCAGACAAACGATGTCGACTTCTGGCAGCTTGGGCAACTTCGTCACCGGTGCAACAATGAGTCTCGCCTCCTCGGCTTCCAGCTGTACGAACTGCTTGGGCGCATGCAGCAACAATTGTTCAAGAAGCGGCATCTGCAGGTCGATAAGCCGCTGGTCAATGCGTTGTCCCAACTGCCATCTGAAGACGGGTACAGGTATCATCGCGGCTCCCTCGTAGGCATACGCCTGCGGCAGATGAGCTTCTTTCCCCATGGTGAAGACGATGCGCCTCGAAGCATCACTCTTCAGCGCAGGGTAACGTTCGAGTATTTCGGTTGAAAAGGTGTTGATTCGTTCCATATCATATTGTTGTTTCCTGTGTCAAAGCAAAAGAAGCAGTCGGCAGTTACTCCTCCTCTGGGAAAATACCAAAGAGTACGCGGTCAATCTTATCAATGATAGTGGAGAAGGCTTCAGGATTACCTTCAAATTTTGTTTGGTCGCCATCGACGATAATGAGCCTTTCAGGATAGGTAGCTATCCATTCCTCATAGAGTTCGTTTAATCCCATAAGGAAGTCAATACCCATAGTCCGCTCAAACTCGCGACCGCGTTTCGCAATTTGATTAACGAGATTGGGAATGCCCGAACGAATGTAAATCATCAAGTCAGGATAATGCACCATACCCATCATTAGCTCGAAGAGTTCTATATACGTTTCATAGTCTCGCTCGCTCATTCTTCCCGTACGACGTAGATTCCGGGCAAAGATATACGCATCTTCAAAGATACTACGATCTTGTACAACAGTGGTTTCGTCTCTGACGAGGGCTATCTGTACAATATCCTTGAAACGTTTCTCTAAGAAATATATCTGCAGGTTGAAAGCCCACCGTGCCATATCGGCATAATAGTCTTTCAGATACGGATTATTATCTACTGGTTCAAACATCGGAGTCCATCCATAATGCTTTGCCAGCATTTTTGTAAGAGTGGTTTTTCCACATCCGATATTTCCTGCAATAGCGATATGCATTAGTTAGTCAGATTAAAGTTACTGAGCATTACTGCTGAAATTTCAGCAAGCGTTGGCAAAAGTATGAAAAAATATGCCATCTCCCAAAACGAAAAGCCAAAATTTCAAATTAGGCCTATAAAAGAGATATGAAGGTAACAGAAAAAAGGCATAAAAGAACGAAAATACAGTGATACGTCAATAAGGTAAGAGGGACACTGAAAAACAAGAAGCTCTGAGAATATAAGAATTTTCAGGAACTTTTAGAGAGCAATAACATATTAACGTTCTAAAAAATACAGAAAAAATAGAGATTTAATAATAAGCAATCAAAAAAAAGAGCCCCAAGTTCAATGCGAACTCAGGGCTCTTCGTGAAAATGGCGG
>CALZJF010000002.1 GCA_945787885.1 uncultured Bacteroidales bacterium
AAATAATAATAATAATAATAATAATAATAACAATAACAATAACCCTCATCATCATGATGAAGAGTGCGCGAGAGACAAGAGAAAGGAGGGAGGGAGATTTGGAAGGAAGAGAGGAGGACTAACTGAAAACACAGAGGAAGCAGATGGAAAGGCAGAGAACGCTGGGGGCAACGATGACATCCTGTCATGCTCCCCCTCCAAGATTAACCAACATTCAACTACAGCAAGCATGGAATAAAAACAACAGCAGACATGAAGCGAAACATCAACTGACATGAAATGAAACAACAGCAGGCATGAAACGAAACAACAACAGACATGGAAGAAACGAAAGTGTACAACACTACGTTCTGGCGAGATGCTGCCTCGCAAGTGGCCACATCCGCCCCTCACGGTGTTCACGTTCACCCCTCAAAGTGATCAGTTGAAGACGAAAAACAGCGTCGGGAATCATGGAAATCAGGAAAACTAAGTAGGTGTTCAAAATTAGTTTTATGTTTGGATGCTCTATTTGGATGCAGATTTTAGTCTTGAAATAAAGGAGCATAGCGGGCTATGTGACTGTTTTCAAGGCTGAAAGATGCGCCAAAGAGAGTGTTCAAGCCTAAGTGGCATAAAGAAAGCTTAGTATAAACTAATTTTGAAGACCTACTTATGACGGTTAGACTCTGTCGCCTTACTTCAATACGCCCTGCATGAACGCGAGTTCGATGTAAGCCCTATGCGATAAGCATGCTTTTGCCGATGATTTCGATATTCATGATGAAGGAATATGCGCTCAAATCAAATGCAAGGCGGCGTTACCACCGTGATTCTACCCTGTCAAAAGCAGGAATCATGCTAATCATGATACTGCTTCATGATTCAGACCACCCTTGCCTGAAGCATTTCCATCAGGAAAAGATGTGCGAACACATGTCTGCCATGCTGCAGGCTCTGCCACATTTCGTACTGAAAGAAAGCTACTCCGACTGCCTCTTCTCAATGGAGCGGAATATGCCACTGCCATGACAAGGCAGTTTCACGATGTCAGTGAACTCCTTAGCGAACATTCCCTCAGACAAGCCGTCGGGAAACTGGCTGGAACAGAAACACAGCTGTTGGAGAAGGATAGCAAGAAGCAAATGTGTCGGTACATCGAAAGCGATGCTAACCAAAGAATACTCGAACAACTTCGGAACGACATACGTAAGATTATCTGATACAAAACCAATTGGAGGTGCTAAACTGTCAAATATATGTTAATAAATCATGGCTAATGAATATATTTTCGAACAAACGGACTACAATTAGAAATAAATGTAGTAACTTTGTACATGAGATAAAGTATAAAGACATGGAAGGCAAGAGATACAGCAACAGTTTCACCTCCTCAGAAATGGTAAAGGAAGAAGGACGGGCAGCATATTATAAACTGCTGGACAGCGTGCGTGATGGTGATACAGTACGCATCAAGCGCGGAGTATATGCCACAACCGAACAATTGGCTGACACGATGATAGATGTGCAGGCCATTGTTCCGGGCGGGGTGCTGTGCCTTTTCTCCGCTTGGAACGTGCATGGGCTTACCACCTCGCTGCCACAAGCCTACCACATTGCCGTGAAGAGAGGTAGGAAAGTCACGCTCCCTGTCTTCCCCAAGGTTGAACTGCATCACATCATAGACACGATGTTTGACATAGGTGTCGAAGACCAGATAGTCAGCGGCTATCGCATACAGATATATAATAAGGAGCGGTGCGTATGTGATGCCATAAAACACCGCAACAAGGTTGGCATGGACGTTTGTGCTGAAGTGGTAAACAGTTATCTGGCACTACCCAGCAGAAACCTTTCCCTGCTTTTTGACTATGCCGACAGACTGAGAGTAAAAAGAATCCTTGAACAGTATATTGCGCTAAAGCTATGAGTGAAATCAAAAACTACGGAAAATCTATCAGGGCAAGACTGCTCAATGTAGCCAAGCAGGAGGAAGTGTTCTATCAGACCATCCTGACCAGATACTTTCAGGAGCGTCTGCTGTATCGCATTTCCCAAACACATTATCGTGAGAACTTCTACCTGAAAGGCGGTGCGCTGATGTACGCCTACGAGAGGTTTGCCGCGCGCCCCACATTGGACATAGACTTTCTTGGCACTCACATCAGCAATGATGGTGAGCGCATAGTTGAGGCGTTCCGCGAGATATGTTCGGTTAATTACAAGGAGGATGGTGTACAGTATGATTGCGACAAGATTGCCACCCAAAACATCACCGAGTTCAAGGATTATCATGGTGTCCGTCTGAGTATTCCTGTGGCAATGGATACCATTGCGCAAGTGCTCACGATGGATGTTGGTTTTGGCGATGTGGTTACACCATATCCTGTTGCATTGGACTATCCTCTGTTGTTGGAGGATTTGCCCGAAGCAAGCATCCTTGCCTACTCCACAGAAACCGTAATTGCAGAGAAGATGCACGCCATCATAGATTTGGCCGACCAAAGCAGCCGTATGAAAGACTATTACGACATCTACCACCTGCTTACATCATTCCAATACGACTCAGCCATTTTACACGATGCCATCAACCGCACTTTTGAGAATCGTCATACAGCCTATAATGCCGACACAATGTTTTTCAGGGAAGACTTCCCCAACCATCCTCAGATGCAGGTTAGATGGACAGCTTTCCTGAAGAAAGCTACCATCAATAGTGCCCTGTCATTTCCTGAGGTGGTGCGTTGGCTTCAAGACACATTAAGACCATATTGGACAGCATACGGTCGTATGCTGCACTGACCGGACTTGGTTACTTAGAATCTTTTTCGATACAGACTTAGTTATCAACTATCATCTCCAGCTCACTAATAAACAAGGGGACACCCGTAGAATTCCACCGCAAGCAACCAAAGATACAGAAAGAAGCGAAGAATAAATGAACTTCTTTCGGCATGTCCAGGTGGTCTTGATAGCCAATCTGCTCATCACCGTACTCTCAAGAAGCATCAAAAGGAATTGCGCATTCTCCCAGGTTGTCACCATGGTGCGCCTTACGCTTATGTACTACATCGACTTTGTCGCATTTATGGAAAATCCTGACAAAACATGGAACAACATTCTGACCAAGGAGGAGCAAAAAGCACCACCAGAACCTTCGCTTTTCGATTAGGGGGGCTTACTTTTGGAAAAAAGAAGTCCGAAGCCTGATTTTACTGGACTTCGGACAGGGTTATCTGGCACTTTTGAGTTTTACCGGACAGCAATAATAAATAATTTTGCACACCTACTTAGTACCTACCTTATATAATACAAGTTTCGCAAGTTCAATCTCGTAATGCGTGTGCGTTACCGGATTGGACTTGCGAAACCTGTATCCTGTTTTTTAAGAGGCAGGCGTGACCGCGGCTTACCGTAGCACTTTCTTGCCCTTCACGATATAGATGCCCTTGGGCTGCGCGCTGAAGTTTTTCATCGTTCCTGCGCGGCTACCGTTGAGATGATAGACGGGCACTGCCGTTTCTCCTTCAACGGTCACTGCCGTAATGCCGCTCTGCTCCTCTTCCACGATTTTGTAGGCATTCCAAGGGTCAATGCCATAGTTCGCTGATGCTCCAGTGGGCACATAAATCGTTTCGAGCGACTCACACCAATCGAAGATACCACCTCCTGTTGCAGGCGGCGTTTCGCGGTTCGCATGGACTTCTGTCAAGCCCGAGCAACCACCGAAGCAACGATATCCCAAACTGGTGACGGAGTTGGGAAGTGTGATGCTCGTCAAGCCCGAGCAACCATAGAAGCACTTATATCCCAAACTGGTGACGGAGTTCGGAAGCGTGATGCTCGTCAAGCCCGAGCAACCTTCGAAGCAAGATTCTCCCAAAGTGGTGACGGAGTTGGGAATCGCGATGCTCGTCAAGCCCGAGCAACCCAAGAAGCAATATCTTTCCAAACTGGTGACGGAGTTCGGAAGCGTGATGCTCGTCAAGCCCGAGCAACCCCAAAAGCAAGATCTTCCCAAACTGGTGACGGAGTTGGGAAGCGTGATGCTCGCCAAGCCCGAGCAACCCTCGAAGCAAGCATATCCCAAACTGGTGACGGAGTTCGGAAGCGTGATGCTCGTCAAGCCCGAGCAATCTAAAAAGCAATATTCTCCCAAACTGGTGACGGAGTAAGCGGTTCCGTCCACTGAGACGGTCTCAGGAATTACAACTGCTCCTACGTATTTGTGGTTACCAGTCGTCACGCTGGCAGTTTTGTTTTTCGTGTCAAGATAGTAGTAAATGCCATCCACTTCCACATGGTACGCCCAAGCGGAGATGACTCCCAAGAGGAGGGAAAAGAGTAAGAATAATTTTTTCATAATATGTTATTGTTGAAAGGTTTGTCATGCATCAGTTCTGCAGCCCGCAGGTCGTTTCGTGGGACAAATTTACGTGTTCTAACAGTCTTGAACCTTCTTTTGACAATAATTCGAAATTGTTCGAACTACCCCTTCCTATTTTGCAATGCAGTATTTACATAATTCGATATTGAAGTTATTGTCTGATAAAAAGCAAGTTTTCGTTGGTATCAATACTTAGTTATCCTGGTTGTCGTTTTGATTTTTTTGACGACAACAGGGACAACTTGGGACAACTTTTGGAGCACCAGGGAAAACCCGTGTCTGTCACCCTTCAGAAAAGCCAAGCCGATTTCTCATTCAAAAACAGCCCCTTGCGATGGATGCGAAATGGCTCCAACAATCCATTTTGCATCCATCGCAAGGGGCTTGTCCCGGTTTTTCCGGTGCGTGACAGACAAAGAGTCTTGGCGGTGGCCTCCGAAATTTGCCGGAGGAGGCTAAAGACGGCGCACCACAAGCATCCGGCAGGAGGCAGGCACTACAGTCCGAACGCCTCCTTGATGCGCTCAACATAGTCGAGCTTCTCCCACGTGAAGAGCTCCACGTCGTCCAGCGTCTTCGCCGGCTCGCCGTAGGTGGAAGAGAAGGTCTTTGAAACGGTGCGACACTGGCGGCCCATGTGGCCATAGCGTGCCGTCTCCTCGTAGATGGGACGACGCAGGTTCAGGCGTTCCTCAATGGCACGCGGACGGAGGTCGAAGAGTTCCTTCACCTTGGCAGCGATTTCGCCATCCGTCATCTTGACGTGGCTACGGCCGTAGGTCTCCACGCAGACGCTGACGGGCTCTGCCACACCGATGGCATAGGCAAGCTGCACGAGCATCTCGTCGGCAACGCCGGCTGCCACCATGTTCTTGGCAATATGGCGGGCAGCGTAGGCAGCACTGCGGTCCACCTTCGAGGGGTCCTTGCCGGAGAAGGCTCCGCCGCCGTGGGCTCCCTTGCCGCCGTAGGTATCGACGATGATTTTCCGGCCCGTCAGTCCCGTATCGCCGTGGGGGCCTCCGATGACGAACTTGCCCGTGGGGTTCACGTGGTATTTGATGATGCTGCGCTCGAAGAGGGCTTTCACCTCCGGGGTGTGCACGCGCTCCTTCAAGACACGGGGGATGAGGATGGTGGTGACATCGCGGAAAATCTGGTCGAGCATCATCTCGTCGGCCTTCTCCTGACTGCCCGCCTGCTCGGCGGTGATAAACTCATCGTGCTGCGTGGAGACGACGATGGTGTCGATGCGCTGGGCATGGCCGGCATCGTCGTATTCTATCGTCACTTGGCTCTTGGAGTCCGGACGCAGATAGCGCATCACCTTGCCCTCACGGCGTATCTCGGAGAGGACGATGAGAATATCGTGGGCGAGAGAGAGAGGGAGGGGCATGAAGGTGTCGGTCTCATTGTTGGCATAGCCGAACATCATGCCTTGGTCGCCCGCGCCCTGCGCCATAGGGTCGGCACGCTCCACGCCGCGGTTGATGTCGGGGCTCTGGGAATGGAGGGCGGAGAAGATGCCGCAACTCTCAGCATCGAATTTATATTCCGACTTCGTATAGCCGATGCGGGCGATGGTATTTCGCACCACTTTCTGCAAATCGACCGTGGCGGTCGTATTGAGTTCGCCAGCCAGCACCACCTGGCCCGTGGTCACGAGCGTCTCGCACGCCACCTTGGCATTGGGGTCGTAAGCAAGGATTTCATCAAGGATAGCGTCGGAAATCTGGTCCGCCACTTTGTCGGGGTGTCCTTCTGACACGGATTCGGATGTGAAGAGATACATAAGCAAGTAATAAAAAAATATTTTATGGTAAATGTAGTAGGCAATTTATGATGGCTTGCGTGTTTGAACGCTCCCCTTGGCGCATCTTTTAGCCTTGAAAACAGTCACGGTTCACTTATAATATGGCCGCCGTGCTCCTTTATTTCAAGACTAAAACCTGCATACAAATAGAGCTTTCTAACACAAACACCTACTTAGATTTGTTTTCAATGATAGGAGAAAACGTAAGCCACAAAGGAAAACCAACTCAACTCTGCAACGCATCAGGCTATGCACTCCTGCCGTATGGGCACAAAAAAAACTGTCCACCCTCGCCCCGACGATGCGGGATGCAGGAGAACAGCAAACCAATCTTTCAGCCTTCAAAGGGGAAACGCCTTCCTTCGCCAACAGCGGCGAGAGAAGAAGCAGGAAGCGATTCCGGCGTTTTAGCATTTTTTTGCGAGGTTGCAAGCAGTCAAATCTGTCCTCTTTGTTTTTACACCAGCAAAAGTAGCGCATTTTTTCATGGCGACACACAAGGTATCCTGTTTTTTTTGCATAACTTTGCGGCATGAAAATCGAAATATCAACTCTGCATAACATTCATTCGGCGGCACAGGCTTTTCTGGAGGCCACCGACGTGAACCGCGTATTTGCCTTCTACGGCAAAATGGGCGCGGGAAAAACCACCTTCATCAAGGCTCTCTGCGAGGAGCTGGGCGTGGAGGATGCGGTGAACAGTCCGACGTTTGCCATCGTCAACGAATACTACTCTACCCGACTCGACGGCCCGATTTTCCACTTCGACTTCTATCGCATCAAGCGCATAGAGGAAGCGTTCGACATCGGCACGGACGACTATTTCTACTCCGGAGCTCCCTGCTTCATAGAATGGCCCGAACTCATCGAGGACATTCTGCCGGAGGAGACGGTGAGAGTGAGCATCGAGGAGCAGCCCGACGGCACGCGAACCATAGAATTTGAAGACTGACAAAGGCGTTGCCCCAACCCCGCCGTACAGGCTTTTGCGCGGAAAACGCAGGCATTCTCAAAAAAACTGGGGAAAACCTGTAACTTTTTCAACCTTTTTCCCGTCATACCAACAGAAGCATGACCCATCTTGACATCAAACGCGACCTGCTGCCACTGAAGGACCACCTCTTCAGGCTGGCACTGCGCATCGTCACTGACCGTCCTGAGGCAGAGGACATCGTGCAGGACGTGCTGGTGAAAATATGGGAGATGCGCGACACGCCGACATTCCGGGAGATTCAGCATCTCGAAACGTATGCCCTGACCATGACGCGCAACATGGCACTCGACCGTCTGGAGCAGCAACGCCTCCGATACATTCCGCTCTACGGACGGACGCAGGAGGGCGACGAGGACTACGAGGCGCAGAGCCTGCACGAAGACATTGCTGACAACGCCGCACTGCCCGATCAGCGCATGGAGCACGACGAAAGGAGGCTCTGGATGCAACGCTTGCTCAGCGAGCTGCCAGAGAAGCAGCGCACCATCCTGCAACTGCGAGATGTGGAGGAGCGGACGTATCAGGAGATTGGCGAAATCATGCAGATCGGAGAATCGGACGTCAAAGTGACGCTGCACCGGGCCCGACAGGCTTTGAAACGTATCATCACAGAAAGGAAATCTCATGGATTATAAATATATAGAACAACTGCTGGACCGATACTTCGACGGACTGACCAGCACGGCCGAGGAGCAGATACTGAAAATATTCTTCAGCCAGCAGGACATCCCCGCTCACCTTGAAGCCTATGCCGACATTTTCCGCTTCGCCGCTGAAGAGCGCGCGGCAGAAAAGCTGGGGGAGGATTTCGACGAGAGGCTGATGGAGCGGATGGGCATGAGGGAGGAGGCTCCCGTGCTCCGCGTGAAGGCGCGCCGCATCAGTCTCAGCGAGCGTCTGCAACCGCTGGGACGCGCCGTGGCAGCCGTGGCCATCGTGGCGCTCGTGGGCGGAAGCATGCACCGCGCCTATGTGACGAACATCATCGAGCCCATCGAGCGGGCAGAATACGCTGACATGCAGCGCAACGATTCTGATGCCGACCCTGCTGGGCAGGGACTGCCGCAGCGCGTCATCGACGAGGGGCAGAAAATGGCTATCACCGTCGATTCGCTGGGGCAGACTTCGCAGGCGGAATGACTGCGCCCTGCGCTCCCCGCACAGCTTTCAATCGCCGCGCAGCAGGCTGACGCACAGCGGAAAATGCGGCACGGACACCTGATTTCAGAGAAAACAATCTTTGCTTACATACGATTAAAACGCAAGTTGGCCTGACGATGTGAATCGCCAGGCCGCTTTTTTTGCGCAATATCGCGCCTTTTCTGCATTTTTATGGGCTGAAATCAGTATATTTGCCAGCATATATGGCTTGAAATTCAAGCTAATAGGCCTTAAGATTTACATAGAATCAACTTACAAACTTTCGAATATCATTATTCATTATGGCACAAGAAGACGTTTTCAAGAAAATCGTTTCCCATTGCAAAGAATACGGTTTCGTATTCCCTTCCAGCGACATCTACGACGGACTCGGAGCCGTGTATGACTACGGTCAGAACGGTGTAGAACTGAAGAACAATATCAAGCAATACTGGTGGCAGGCCATGACGTTGCTGCACGAGAACATCGTGGGCATTGACAGCGCCATCTTCATGCACCCCACCATCTGGAAGGCGAGCGGACACGTGGACGCCTTCAACGACCCCCTCATCGACAACCGCGACAGCAAGAAACGCTATCGCGCCGATGTGCTCATCGAAGACCAGATTGCCAAATACGACGAGAAGATTGAAAAGGAGATTGCCAAAGCCCGCAAACGCTTCGGCGAGGCCTTCGACGAGGAGCAGTTCCGCGCCACGAATGCACGCGTGATGGAGCATCAGGCCAAGCGCGACGCGCTCCACCAGCGCTTCTCGGACGCCATGAATGCCAACAACCTGGAAGAGTTGCGCCAGATTATCCTCGACGAGGAGATTGTCTGCCCCATCAGCGGCACGCGCAACTGGACGGACGTGCGCCAGTTCAACCTCATGTTCTCGACAGAGATGGGCAGCACCGCCGACGGCGCACTGAAGGTGTATCTCCGCCCGGAAACGGCACAGGGCATCTTCGTCAACTACCTCAATGTGCAGAAGACGGGCCGCATGAAGATTCCCTTCGGCATCGCACAGATCGGCAAGGCTTTCCGCAACGAGATCGTGGCACGCCAGTTCATCTTCCGCATGCGCGAATTTGAGCAGATGGAGATGCAGTTCTTCGTAAAGCCGGGCACAGAACTCGAATGGTTCGAGAAATGGAAGGCTACGCGCATGGCCTGGCACCAGGCACTGGGCTTCGGCGCGGAGAACTACCGCTTCCACGACCACGAGAAGCTGGCACACTATGCCAACGCGGCTTCGGACATCGAGTTCCACATGCCCTTCGGCTTCAAGGAGGTGGAAGGCATCCACAGCCGCACGAACTTCGACCTCAGCCAGCATGCCAAATTCTCCGGCAAGAAGATTGAATACTTCGACCCCGAGGTGAATGAGAGCTACACGCCCTACGTCATCGAGACTTCAATCGGCGTTGACCGCATGTTCCTCAGCGTCATGTGCCACAGTTATGAGGAGGAGCAGCTCCCCGACGGCCAGACGCGCACCGTGCTCCATCTGCCGGCGGCCCTCGCTCCCATCAAGCTCGCCGTCTTCCCCTTGACGAAGAAGGACGGCCTGCCCGAGAAGGCGCGCGAAATCATCGCCGACCTGCAGTACCACTTCCGCTGCACGTATGAGGAGAAAGACCAGATCGGCAAGCGCTACCGCCGCCAGGATGCCATCGGTACGCCCTTCTGCGTCACCGTCGATCCTGATACGCTGACGGACGGCTGCGTCACGCTCCGCGACCGCGACACCATGGAGCAGCAGCGCGTGCGCATCGAAGACCTCCGCGGAATCATCGAAGACAAGGTGAGCATCGTCAGCCTGCTCAAGAAACTGAAATAACTGCCGCCATACACGACGGACATTTAACGCCACACACTACCATTGACAGAGAGAATGAAACGAATCCTCCACACCCTGCTGCCCCTCGCCCTCGCCGCCGGACTGGCGGCCTGCTCGGAAACCTCTGAGGAGAATACGGAATATGCCAACTGGCCTGAGCGCAATGAGACGTTCATGCGCGATACGCTGGACCATGCCAAACGTGCCGTTGCCGCTGCACAAGCCCAATGGGGCGACGACTGGGAGGCGCACTGCGAATGGCGCGTATATCCGAGCTTCCAGAATGCGGAGGGCGGCGTGACAACGTGGCAAGACAGCATCGCCGTCCGCGTGGTGGAGCGTGGCAATGGCAGTGGATTCCCGCTTGCCACCGACTCTGTCCGCGTCACGTTTGCCGGACGTCTGATTCCGACAGACTCGTATGCCGAAGGCTATATCTTCGACCATTCGGGGATGGGCACCAAGATAGCGGACATCATGGACACGCGCTACGAGGTGCCGGCCATGTTCCGCGCGGGCTCCGTAATCGAGGGCTGGACGACGGCTCTGCTGCGTATGCGCATCGGCGACTACTGGCGGGTGTTCATACCGGCGAACATGGCGTACGGCACGACGGGAGCGACGGGCATTCCCGCCAATTCCACCCTCGTCTTCGATATGCGCCTGAAGGCCTTCTACCGCGTAGGCACGGTGCCACCGTCCTGGAAATAGATGCGTCCGGCAGTTGTCCCTGCGTCCGGCAGCCGGCAGAGTGCCCCGTAGGACCTCAAAAGTCCCTGATTAGTTCCGAACCTTGAAACGAAAAGCTCCCTAAATCCGTCCTGGACTTAGGGAGCTTTTTATATGGCCTTGCGGCTCTTCTGCCTTGCCACAGACGAGGGCTGCAGAGCCGTTCGTCCGTTACCGTACCACTTTCCTGCCGTTCACCACATAGATACCGCTGGGAAGGCTTTCGAGATCAGAGCCGGCATAGCGGCCGGAGAGGGTGAAGATGGAGGTGGAGGCAGGAGCGGCATCCATCTTGACATCATCAATGCCTGCCACCCATCCGGCAAAACGATAGATGCTGACGCCCGTCTGAGTAGCTTCGCTGCCGCACGCCATGCGGGTGTTGTCGGTGAAATAGTTGATATAGCCCGTGGAAGAGGAGCCCAGCTTGATGGCAGCCTGACCATCGGTGATGCTGATGGTAGCCAGGCAGGAGGCATCGGTCTTGGTGGCCGTCGTCAGCGCACCGCCGCTGCCAGCCTTCAGATAGGCGTTGCTGCCGTTCTGCTTGAACTGCAGTCCCCACTTCTTGCCGTCGGCGGTCTTTACAGCGCGGAACACCTGAATGTCATCATTTCCCATTGCCTTTCCATCTTCAGGGAGATAGATTTGTGCAACGGCTTTGGCAGAAGCACAGGTGTTGACGTTGGCAGCCATGCGCTCCGTCTCATTGACGAGGATGATGCTGTCGCCGCTTGCCAGCTCATCGATGGAATTGACGCGCTGGAAGATGCGGCCGTCAGACGCCGTAGTGGTGATGAGATTGCGTGCGCCGACATTGAGGGTGATAGTGCCGTCGGTGTGGCGTACTATCTGCTGGATGCTGTGTTCCGTATCCGTACCGCCGTCCCACAGATTGAGCTCGGGCATGTCGAAATTAGCCACGCCGTAGAGCTGTGCGGGGCGCACGGTGCTGTTGATTTTCTCTTCGTTGGCAGCAACTACCATCGCCATCTTCTGGTTTTCAGACACATTGACGGTGTTGTACGCCCAACTCTTCTGGCTGTAGTGATAGCGCGAGACATAGAGTCCGGAACCACTGCCCGAGGGCGACCACTTGCGCTCTTTGACATTCTCGAAGATGAAATAGTCTTTCTCCGACCCGCCTACACGGACGAGGAACATGGAATTGTCGTAGTCTGTATCAGGGTCGGCCAGCGTGACGGCTTGCGGGTCCTTGACTTCAGGAATGGTGAGCCATCCGAAGTAGCTGCGCTCATACGCCGACATCGCCACGGGATTGTAGCCTGCATCGTTGTAAGGCCCCACGTCCATGATGTCCCACATGCCGAAGGGCTGGTTGCCGGCGTAGGAATAGGTGGAGTCGTAGAAATCGGGGAGGCCGATGGCGTGAGAGAACTCGTGGACGAAGGTTCCCATACCGCTCAGGGTATTGCCCAGCAGTTCGTTACCGACGAAATAACCTCCGAAGCGGGTGCCGCCGATGTTGCTGCTGCTGTAGGGAAACTCGTTCTGATGGGGCCAGATGGTGTTTTCATCGTCACTGGTGGCTTCGCCTTCGCCGGCATAGAGGATGCAGACGATAGGCACATTGGAGGTGGCATCGCAGATAAATTTGGAGAAATCCACACCCTGAGCCTGCGCAAGCTGAATGGCTTCCTTAATCATGGCAAAGGCATTCTTGTCGCCCGGGCCCTTGCCGGCATTCTCCCCGTAGTAAGCATAGCCCTTGCTGAGCGTCACTTTTGCCACGATGTCGTAGTGGGGGTCAAACATGCCACGGCTCTGGTCGTAAAAATAGTCGCGGACGCTGCCATGAATCGGATAGGGAACGCCGGGGATCGACGAGAAGCCCTCTTCATTATAATAGCGGTCCATGAATTCAATGGTTGTAGTCTCCTTAAACTTCAAATCAGCATATTCCACCATGATGACGGGGAGATTATACTTTCCGATGCTGGGATGCACGCCGAGCGCACTGACACCATACTTGCCAAGGCCGTCGGTGGTGTTGGCATAGTGTGCGCGCTGGGGTGCGGTATGGGCATTGAGGGCAGCACGCTCCGCGGCATACCGCTCTACGGTCAGGGCATTTGCCGCAAAAGAAAGCTCGGCATCCGAGCGTTTGGCAATGTCGTGAACGCGCACAGCAGTGGGCTTCAGACAGCCGTCCTGCACGTCGGCATATACCAAATAGCCCTCGGCATCGCGAATGACGATTTTCCCGTCAAGAGTGGTATAGAAATCCAGACCCTTGTTGCCGTGCTTGTAGAGCATGACGGTAGAGCCAGCACCGTCGGAAATGGCAAAGGGAATGTGTTGCGGACGGATGGCACTGGCAGACAGTGCAACGAAGGCAGCCGCAAAGAAGGTAAAGATTTTTTTCATGCGAGTATAAACAGGCGTATAATAAGTAGTAGGAGGGAAAGGGCTTTTCGGCACAGCGCAAAGCAACTCTTTCTGCGACAAAAATACGACATTTTGTATAAAAGCACAAGCGGTGCAGGCAAGACTGCACGGGGGAAATACTTTTTAACGCAATTTTGCCGTTGAGACGGCGGTTTTGGCAGGGGGCTCTCAGTCGGCGACTGAGAGAACAGGCTACGGAGAGGGGGCGGGCGGGGGAAAACGGACGGCAGAAAGAGCAGACAGCAGGATCAGAAAAAAACAGTGCCGGAACCACGGGAGTGGATCCGGCACTATCGGTGTGTCTGTCAGCAGCTGAAGCTATAAGGCCTCAGAAGCTGGGCGATGCAAAATCTGAAATTACTTGAGGATGGTCTTCTTGCCGTTAGCGATAACGAAGCCGTTGGCGTTGTTTACGCGCTGGCCAGCTGCGTTGTAGAGGACAGCCTTGCCATTGTTTTCAACCTCAACGTTTTCGACACCAGCGACGCTACCCTGACGGATGCGGAAGGGCTTAGCGTTCTTCACGCCACCACGACCAACGACGTAGATGTCAGCATAACGACCCTCAACGCCAGCGGGAAGAGGCTGGCACTCGAAGATGAGCGCGCTGTAGCCAGACTGCTCACGGGGTTCGTCGGATGCACCAACAGAAAGCCACTCGGGCAGACCTTCAATTTCGTAGTTAGCACCGATAGCTTCGCCATTCTCATCGTAAGCGAAGAAGGGAGCAGCAGTCACAACGGGGACGTAGCTTACAGAATTTTCTTCAGTAACTGCACCGTGGTCCGTGCCGCAGGTCTTGCCGTCCTCGCTGAAATAGAGAGACGTGTAGTAGTCGTTCACGGGCTCTACGCCATCGAAGAAGCAATAAGTGTACATCATCGTGGTATAGAAGTAATCCTTACCGAAGTAGTAGTAAGCCTTGGAGCCATCAGCAGCGATAGCCTCCAGACGAGTAGGACGGCAGGTTTCGAGCAGATAGGGGTCTTCAACGACAGCCAGACGGAACTCAACGTCAACGCCAGGCTGGTTGTAGCCTTCAATCTTTACAGCGTAAGCATAATCAACAGAGAAGGGGTCAGCCACTACGTCGCCGAACTCATTTTTCGTCTCCTTGTAGAAGGTGACCGTACCATACCAGAACTGCTGACCATCCTGATTCGTTTTGCTACCCGACACTTCAGCTGACGAGCAGGTGAGCTCTTCCTTCTTCTCCAGAAGCTGATAGCCCACGCCTTCTACGTACTCATAGGTATAGAGGGTGAGGGTCAGGCTCTTGCCAGCGAGGGGATCCTCCTGATAAGAGATGAAGGGAAGCTCAAAAGCCTCGGTGTACATGGTCGAAGGGGGCTGCTCGAAGAACATCACCATACCGCCGATTTCTGCACCGGCACCCTGCTGGATGAGAGACTCCTCCAACACAGAACCCGTACCAAAAGCAGGACCATCAGAGAAGCCAATGTAAATTTGATCCACGAGCGGACTGAAGTTCATCGTGGGCGATACATCGTTAGCCACAGCCGTAAGCTCATCGGGAGTGAAAGAAGAATTGCCGACGGTGATGGTGGGGGAGCCATAACCAACGAGGAGACCCTGATTCGTATCGTTGTAAAGGTTAGTACCCCAAGTCATGACGAGGTCGTTGTCCACGTTAGCATACTCAGTGAGGTCAGTGTCCCCGATGCTCCAAACGGCGGCGGCAGGATTAACACACCAGTTAGGATAGGTGACAGGTGCAAGACCCGGTACAAGATAACCAGGAAGATTGCCAGTGAAAGTATAAGCACTGTGGTAGCAGCCCTTGGGACGACCGTAGAGCACGCCATCCTCGATGCTACGCTTGGCAACGCTCGCCTTAGCGGTAGCAGGAGAAGCCTTCAGCGTCTGGAGACCCTTAGCGTAGTCGATAGGGTTTGCCTGAAGAACCATGTGCTGATGCTGTGCGCTTGCGCTAAGGGAAGCGGCAGCCATGGCAGAAAGGAAGATAAAATTCTTCATACACGTTATTATTAAAGTTTATACTGAATAATTTAGTCTTATTGGACGTCCACATTCTCCTTCGGCTTCATCTGCAGGACAAACCATTTGTTCGGGTTCGTCTTGGAAGTCAGACGGATGTAGGAGAGGTCGAACGCCGTCTTGTGCTTGCTGATGGTGAAAGTGTCGTTGAATACCTTTTCGATGACAGGCTGCACACGCGTAAAGTGATTCTTGCTCATATTATTCTTCTCCTGAGCCGGCTCAGCATACTGGAACGTCACGCTCTCCTCCTCAGCACTATAGTTGAAGTAATAGGTGAGCGTCGTGCCCGACTGCGACTTCGGATTATAGTTTACGGTGAGACGCAGCCTGCCGTCAGTCGTGAGAATAATATTATAGTCCGTAGGACCATATTGAGGATTGGCATCATGATAGGTGTTATACACCTGCTCCATAGCCGCAGCCACATCGTCCGACATCCCTGCGCCACGCTTCAGGAAGAAGGTGTTGTTGCCGATGGCCTCCTTGAAGAATGCCACGGGCTCATAGCCGCAGATGTAAAAAGCAGGATTGTCCACGCTCTCGAAGAGGTCCTTCTCCGCGTCGTAGCGATAGTCCTGCACGGTGACGTCGCCGAAAGTCTTGGCATCGCGGAAGCGGAGATAGTAGTCATCGCCACGCTTGGTGACGAGGAAGGGATTGAAGCTGGACTGCGTCACGGCATCGCCACCCACGGGATAGATGGCAGGAATGCCGTCGCCCGCATCTTCGAAGATGCAGACGCTGTCGCCAAAGTGGATATAGTCGTTCGAAGCGGCGTTCGCAGGGAACATGGTTGCCTGGAATGTCTTGACGTCCGTGAGGTACGCCTCATAGTCCACTCCCTCCTCGATGGGAGTGAGGAGATTGTAGGTGCCGCGCTTCTTGCCCTTGAGCATCATGTAAGAAGCATCTTCGGGGGCATCGACGATGATGAACTCATAGTCGCCGCCGATACCCGTACCCGTCTCGTCGTTGCCGAATCCCGATGTGATTCCCACGTCTTCGGGGTCGGTGAAGGTGTGCAAGACATCGTTGAACGTATTGAACGTCAACACCGGACCATTGTCGGTGATGACCTCCCATGCCGAGACATCGCTCTTATAGACACCGCCGCTGAGGATATTGTTCATCGAACACTTCACGGAATGGTCTTCGTTGAAATCCATCAGCACGAGGTAGCCGTTCCCGAAGGGCGATTCGTTCTTCGTCGTGGGATATAACTGCACAGCCCATCCGTTGGGCTGCGCGGTGAGGCGCGCAGAGTAGAGGTCGCTGGCAGCGTTGAGACGCTCCGCAGCACTCTGGTCGAAGAGCATGTCTTCCTCGTTGGAGCAGGCGGTGAAAGCCATTCCTGCACCAATCATAGCCAAAAGGATGATATTTTTCTTCATGTTTGCTGTATTACGGGGACCGTTATTGAGGATTAGCCTGCAGCTCCTTGAAGCGATAGACTTCCTGGCGGAGCTTGTCCATCAGCGTCTGTCCGTCTTCGACGGTCATCAGGCGGTTCTGGAGATTTCCGAATTTATCCAGCACGAAGTTGCCCTCGCTGTCGGTGACATACGTGCGGCGCTGCACCTCGCGACGGAGGTCGTCGAGGGAGATGCCGAAACTCGTGCGGAGATAGTCGCGCACCATCTGCACCTTCTGGAGGATGACGGCACGCCCGTCAACGCCCGTCTCATGCAGCCACTGCACCTTGCCGTCGGCATCGAGGACGACATTGCCGTTCTCATCGCGTACGCACTTGCGGCGGTAAATCTTGTGTTCGCCGTTGTCGCTCTCCTTGAAATAGCCGATGGTGTCCTTGTTGCAGCCCGGCTTGATGAGTTTGTTGTAGGCAGCGAGGTCATCGCAGTCAATCTCCTCCCACTCGTAGGTGGCAGTCTGGAGGAGTTGCACCCACTTCAGGGTATCGACGGTGATATAGTTCGCCATGGTCTCCGCCCAGTCTTCATCCTTCGCGCTGGAAGCGTAGGAACTGGTGAATCCGAGTCCGGCCTTCAGCGAGTCGGGGGAATCGCTCCATCCCGAAGCATCATAGGCATTGTTGGAGATGACGTTGAACGCCGTGGGGTGGAGATAGGTCTGGTCGAGGATGTGGGAGAACTCATGATGCATCGTCTTGAAGAAGTAATGGTTCATGTTGTCCACATCCTCGGGGTTGAGGTTGTTGACGTTGTAGAGGTTGATCTTGATACCGCTGCTGGCATCACCGAGCGTCTCCGTACCCTGCGAGGGGTTGTAGTTCTTCGAGCCGCAGACATGGATGACGCGTGGGCTGTAGAGTTTGAGGAACTCCTCGCCGACGATTTCTTTGTAGATGTCATACCAGAGATACTTCGTCAGCACAGCGAGGTCAACGCTCTTGTCGTAGTCAGGCGGCGTAAGGTTCTTGTTCATATCCGACCCCTTGTCTTCAAACCGGTAGATGAACTTGAGGTTATAGGGCTCGAGGAATTCCTTCTTGCAGAATGTGTCGAGGGGGAAGGTGTATGAAGTACGGTCCAGGATATCAATGGCCGCATTGGTATCGAAGATGGAGGCGGTGAAATCATCGTCGGAGCACGATGTGACGCCCGCTCCTACAGCTACTGCGGCGGCAGCCAGCCAAAGTCTGATTTTCGTTTTCATCTTTATTCGCTTTTAACACGTAATGATTCGTAGTCAATGCTGAACGAACGGGTGTCTTTCGCGACGGGAGTGCGCGAAGACTCCATGCCGGCAGAGAGAGCTTCCCAGGGCACCTCGATGGCGCGGCGCGGATCGTTGACCTCGAGGCCGATGGAATCGCCCTCCAGACCAATGATGTGGCTGACGGGCAGGCCCCAGCGCTTGATGTCGAAATAGCGCATGCCCTCGAAGACATTTTCAAAACGACGGAAATCGTTCAGACAGTTCATCAGGGCGACGGCATCTGCGGGGACGACGAACTTGCTGCTGAGCTGGCGGGTGAAGTCCCAATTCTCGAAGCAGTTGTAGTTATCGGCCTTGTTGTAGTAGGCGCTGAAGACATCGTCGGTCATGTACTTGAGAGATTTACCCTCGACGAACTGCTTGTAGTCGCTGGGCGACATGCTGTTGATGCTGGAGTTCCAGTAGAATTTGAGGTCGCGCTTGGCATCCTCATAGCGTCCGAGCATGATTTCGGCCTCGGCACGCTCCAGGAGGAGGTTCATGCTGGTGAAGGCGCGGTAGATGATGTGGGGAAAGCCCGTGCCGGCAATCTTGTCGGCATACTCGAACTCCTCGAAGATTTTCGAGCTGATGAAGCCATAATCGCTGGCGGAGCTGCTGAAGAGCATGCCGGAGACGACGGCTTGCGGGGGGCAGATGTAGCCCGACCAGAGGGGCGATTGATGAACCATCATGGCACCGCGTGCGCAGGGTCCGGCCACGGAGTAGCGATAGCCCCATGCACGGCGCTGCAGGAGCGAGTTGGTGCAGAGGAGCATGAGGTTGTTGTTGCGGTCAGGGTGCTGCCACGCCTTGGCGAAATCGTCGGCCGTGGAGCAGTCGCCGAAGACGGAGTAGTCCATCATCATGCGCTGCATCTGCGCGCTGTCCGTGGAGAGCACGGCATCGGCATGCTTGATGACCTTCTCATACTGGCGTGCGAAGAGGTAATAGCGTGCGGCGAAGGCGTGGGCGGCATTGACGTTGAAATGATATTTCGGCGCCGTATTGTAGTTATAGTCGCTGACGTACTTCAAGCCCTCTTCGAGGTCTTCGCCAATCTTGCGGTAGGTCTCCGCCACATTGGAGCGGTCATAGTCTTTCGAAACGACATCCTCCACCGTCGTGACGTAAGGCACGCCGACATCCTGCTTGCTCGTCTCTTCATCCTTGTACGGCTGTGCGAAGAGGTTGACGAGCATGAAGTGGTTGTAGGCACGGAGCAGATGAGCCTCTGCCCACGCACATCTGAGTTTGTCGGAGAACTTGGCAGGGTCAGCGTTTCCGCCCTCCATCTTTGCGATGGCCTCGAGGGCATGGTTGACGCTGGCAGTGGAGGCATAGTATTCGCCCCAGATCATGCCCGGCGAATCGTAGTCGCCGTAGGTGGCCGTCGTTGCAGGTTCGAAGGCATACAGCTCATTGTCGAAGCGGGAGAAATGGCTGTAGTTATAGTGTGAGAGAATCTGCTTATCGTTGGTGCTCGAAGGCAAGTGGGGCGACTGGTTGTCGAGAAGGTTGTCGCTCGAGATTTCCCCGAGCCAGCAGGGTGCAGCTCCGGGATAGGATGCAATCAGCAGGCTTACCACCTTGTCTTCGCTGTCAATCTCCGTACGCTCATCGGGCGTATGGTCCAGGAAGTCGGAGCAAGAGCCGGCAGCAATGGTCATAAGACCCATGAACAGCGTTTTGATATGTTTCATATTCTGATAATTTCTTTTGTGAGGTTATGTGGGAACGTCAGCCGTGCGCTCTTCCGCAGGATGAAGAACTGCAGGGAGCATGATGCGCGCGCCGCTCTCATATATTATATATATAAGGGGAGCCTTCAGCGCGAAGCTCCGCGCCCGCTTTCGGGGAAGAGCCGCAGCAGGGCTGGCAGAAGCCTGATCAGATACCCAGACGGAGCGTGAAGGTGAACTGCTTCGAGAGCGGAGTGGCCACACCACCCGAGTTGACGAACTCAGGGTCTTGTCCGTTCAGCTTCTTGTCAGAATAGAGGAGGCAGAGGTTGCTGGCATCGATTTTGAGCGATGCAGTGCTCAGGCGGATCTTGCTGAGGAACGTCTTGGGGAGTTCGTATGTCAGCGAGATATTCTTCAGACGGATGAAACCGCCGTCTGCCACGCGCGCCGTAGAATAGTTGTAGGCGTTGTAGGCATAGGAGAGGGAGTTGTCGTTGTAATACTGACGACGGCTGGCAATGGCGGGGATGTCCGTCACATTTTCATCGCCCGGCATCACCCAGCGGTTCTTGAACTCCTTCGACATGGCGCTCATGTCAGAGTAGGCAGCCGAGAAGACGGGTTCGAGGCGAATCTTGTTGCCGAAGGAATACGTGATGAAGACATTGAGGTGCCAGTTTTTCCAGTTCACGGCGTTGTTGAAACCGCCGGTGAAGGTGGGGTCGGTGGGGCCCTCATACTTCAGGAAGTCGAGGTTCTCGAACTCCTGGAAGTTGATGTCGCTGGTCGTCACCTCGCCCTTCTCGTTGATTACCTGCGGAATACCCTCATCGTTCAGCCCTACGAAGGGGATGGAGAAGAGGGCGCGGTGGGGATAGCCTACGCGGGCGAAACCGCTGCTGGAGACGAGGTCGATGACGCGGCTCTGGGAGAGGAGGTCAGTGATTTCCGTCGAGCAGTAGGCGATGGTGAAGTCGGTGCTCCAGTTCCAGTCAGTCGTGCGGATGTTGTGGGTAGAGAGCGTACCCTCGAAGCCCTTCGACTTCATGGAAGCCACATTGGCAAACTTGCGGATTTCGCCGCCGACGCCCTGGGTGTTGAGGTAACCCATGAGGTCGAAGTTCTCGCGCCAATACACATCGGCCACGAGGTTGATGCGGTTATCGACGAAACCGAGGTCAAAACCGATGTTGAACTCATTCTTCTTCTCGTAGGTCAGTTCGCTGTTGGCCAGCTGCGAGAGATAGATGGCGGTCTCCTGCTGGTCGCCCTGCGGACGCCAGATGTTGGCGGCGCGGAAGATGGCGAGGGCATTCGATGCCGCACTCTGCTCGCCCACGAGCGAATAGCTCAGACGGAGCGTACCGTGGCTGAATGCGTTGTTGGTGGCGGCCATCCATGCGCGGAACCATTCCTCCTCGTGGGCGTTCCATGATGCGGAGACGTTCCACGTCGGGAGCCAACGGCTGTTGCTGGAGCGTCCGAGCTGGTTCGAGCCGTCGTAGCGTCCGGTCATATTGAGCGTATAGCGTCCCTTGTAGGAATATACGGCGTTGGCGAAGAAGGCCATACGGCGGTTCCAGCTCTTGGCGAAGGAGTTGATGGAGGTTCCCTCTTCCTTCAGCTGCTTGTAGAACTCGGGGGTGATGGTCTGCAGACGGCTGTTGTTGAAGTCCACGCCATACACTCCCTGCTCGCTGGCATCATAGTTGGCACTGTTGGCCTCCATACCGCCCATGATGTTGAAGATGTGGGTGTTGTTCCAAGCGTTGTTGTACTGGATGGTGCCGCGGAAGTCCACCTGCGAGACGGCGTTGCGGTTCAGGATATAGATACCGCCCGTCGGCATGACGGAGATGGGGCGGGAGTTGGGTTTGTCGGGGTCCTGGTACAGATAGGGGTTGTTGTACATGATGTTGGGGTTGTCCACACCTGCACGGTAAGCCTCTGCCTGGTTCGACTCGTTGAGGATATCGTGTTCGCGGTTGCTGCGGTTCGTGCGGTAACTTCCGAGCACATTGACCTCCAGACCTCTGATGGGCTTCCAAGCCAATTCGCCCTGGAACTTGATGTCCATCACATCGATGTCGATGAAGTTGTTGTCCAGTTCCTTGAAGATATTGAATGCAGCGTAGTTGCGTGTATAGGTAGCATTGGGGTCGAGCGTACGCGAAGTGTTGAGGGCGTAGCTGAAGGGGTTGATGTCGAAGTCACGGCTGACGGCACCGCTGACGACATCGACATTCTTGTTGAGCGTGCCGGGCGCCTTCTGCTTACGATAGCTGGCATTCGTACGCATGGTCAGCGACACCCACTTCGAGATGTTGAACGTGGCATTGACGTTGGCCGTATAGCGGTTCACCTCGCTGTCCTTCGTCCAGCCCGGATCGACCATGGCCGAGAGCGAGGCATAGAGGTTCGCCTTGTCGCCACCCGTAGCGATGCTGACGGAGTGGTTGTGCATGACGTTGTTGTTGAAGAGGAGGTCGAACCAGTCCGTGTTGCGGAACTCGGCCTGCTGCAGATAAGCGTTCATGGCCGACTCGGTGTAGGGGAGTCCGAACTGTCCGTTCGTCTTGTTGTACTGGTCGATGAGGGTGTACATCTGTCCGTACAGACCCGACGAAGAACTGTTGGCGAGCGATGCCAGTTCGAGCCAGCCCTTCTTCTCCATCTCGCGGTAGATACCCATCTGCTCCTGCGAGTTACAGATGTTGTACTCGTTGTAGCTGGGCTTGCGGCGATAGGTGTATTCGCCGGTATAGTTGATGGAGGAATGTCCGGCACGTCCTTTCTTCGTGGTGATGACAATCACACCGGCCATCGCGCGCGCGCCATAGATAGAGGTGGCACTACCGTCCTTGAGCACCTGGAAACTTTCGATGTCGTCAGGGTTCAGACCGGCAATGGCGTTGGAGATGAGGGTCTCGGCATCGCCCGACGAGAGGTCGTCGGCACTGACGCTGACGGCATCTTCCATGATGACGCCATCGACCACCCAGAGGGGGCTGGAGCTGCCATAGATCGACGTTGCACCACGCACACGAATCTTCGGCGCAGTACCGAATGTGGAGGAGACATTCTGCAGACTCACACCTGCCACACGACCTTCGAGGGCGCGGCTGATGTCAGGCACACCGTCGAGCTTCACCTTCTCGGCATCCACCTTCGAGGTGGCACCCGTGAAGAGACGGCGGTCCGTCTTCTGCATACCCGTGACGACAACTTCACCGAAGGAGTTGTCGGACATCGACATCACAATCTTTACATTGGCAGACACATTGACCGTTGCCTTGTCCATACCAATATACGTGACACTGAGTCGCTTGGCCTTGGCAGGAACATTCTTGATGACGAAACGACCCTTCTCGTCCGTCGTCGCACCGATACCCGTGCCTTCCACGATGACGTTGGCACCGATAACGGGCTCGCCGTCTGTATCGACGACAACACCTGTGACCTGCTTCTGTGCGAAGGCCGTCCCGGCAGAGAGTGCCATTCCGGCCAGCAGAAGCGTCATTTTTTTTGACATAGTATTCCTGTTTTGCTTATTTGTGCTTGATTATGCTGATTCTTTCTTGAACTTCTACCTGCCTGTTTTGAACAGTCTGTATATAAGTCCGTCGTGGTTTTTGTGTTTAGTCACTGCAGGGACTGGGGGATGAAGCTCCTGCGCCTGAGCGATTCCTGCGCCTGCCCGCAGTGCGCGCAGACGCGGATGCTGACAGCTGCGAAAAACGGCCTAACGCAAACGCTGCGCCCGGCTCTAAAGCCCCCACGCTTCAGGGATAAAGCGGCGAGACCCTCACCGAGAGCACCCACCTCGTGTATGGCAACGCAAACGGCCGAAAGAGCAAAAATGCCGCTTGCACTGCGTCAATGAGCGCTTCCTTCTGTCGAAGACTACGCTATATTGTGCAAAATTAAGGGTTTAGACAATAAAAGCAAACATTTTCCTGACATTTCGCCCTTTTATCTCAAATCCATGACGTTTTTGCTCTATCAAAGTCCCAAAGCGATTGTTTTCCACAGAGCCTCAGTCGCCAAGGGGGAAGAAACGGAAGTTCGGACATCCCAGGGGCGACGGACTGACAAAAAGATTCTTTCAGGGGGAGGCTGGCTTTACATTGTCTATCTCACTGCCGCCGTTTCCTGACGTTTTTTCGGATTTCTGCCCTTCGGCGTTGCCATCGTGCATGTCGGAGGCACAGGGGCGTTGTCAAACGGCTTTTGCAAAACGGAGGAATCCTGGGGAACGCCAAGGCTTCTTTGCCGCATTTGCGGGGGAAATGTAAAGAAAATCAGTAAATTTGTATCTCCACCACATGGGCTGCCCTGAAGCAGCTCTGACGCTCCCCCTCAGGAGTGGCCATTTTCAGCCCCAGAAGTGTGCATTTTCGCCCCTGAAAGTGATTGGTTTTACCCCTCGGAATGATCACCTGGAGCTGAAAAGGAGCGTCGGAAATCAGAAATGACTATCAGCTAACGTTCTATCTGACACTATGAAACCACAGCAACGCCTGTCCTCGCTCGATGCGCTGCGCGGACTCGTACTCTTCCTCCTCGTCTTTCTGCAACCCACGCTATGGAGTCTGCTCACACGCCTCGGCACTCCCGCCGCCACTGCCCTGCTCTATCACTTCGACCACGAGGTGTGGGAGGGCTTCCGCTTCTGGGACCTCGTCATGCCGCTCTTCCTCTTTATGAGCGGCACATCGATGCCGTTCTCGTTCTCCCGATTCCTGCGCGGCGAAGCGCCGATGCGCGAGGCATACCGCAAGGTGGGGCGGCGGTTCGTCATCCTCTTCCTCCTCGGCATGGTGGTGCAGGGCAATCTGCTGGGCCTCGATTTCTCGGCCATCTATATCTATACGAACACGCTGCAGGCGATAGCGGTGGGCTATGCCATCGCCGCCTTCCTGATGCTCCACTTCAGCTGGCGCGGATGGCTGGCAGGGACGGCGGTGCTGCTGCTGGGATATGCCATCCCGATGACGCTCTGCGGCGACTTCACCCTTGAGGGGAACCTTGCGAGCCGCATTGATGCCTGCGTGCTGGGGCGTTTTCAGGGCGACCCCACGTATGCCTGGCTGCTGCCGAGCCTGACCTTCGGCGTGACCGTGATGCTGGGAGCAATGGCGGGAGAGCTGATTCGGAGCAACCGACAACGGCCGGCCCGCACGTGTCTGATGCTTGCCCTCGTGGGCGTGGGGCTCGCAGGGGCCGGATGGGCATGGGGGTTCCAGATGCCCATCGTGAAGCGTATCTGGACGTGCAGCATGACGCTCCTCTCCGGGGGCTACTGCTTCCTGCTCCTCGCCGCCTTCTACGGATGGATGGACGTGCTGGGGCATCGGCGCGGACTGGAGTGGCTGAAAATCTATGGCATGAACTCGATTGTGGCGTATATGCTGGGGGAGGTCGTCAACTTCCGCTCCATCGTCAGCAGTGTGAGCTATGGCCTCGAGCCGCTGCTTGGGGCGCAGTATGAGACGTGGCTGACGTTTGGCAATGGGCTTATACTCTTCGGCATCCTGCGATGGATGTACAGGCAGGGGCTGTTCGTGAAAATCTGAGGCGGAGGGATCATGCTTCTGCCTTTAGCCCCCAAAAAAGAGAAGAAGAGAGGGGGGTGGGCCAAGATGTTGGCCCACCCCCCTCTTTATATTACAGATATTACAGGGACAGAAAACCCTACTCTGACACAGAGCGCATCAGCGGGCGATGACCTTACGGCCATTCGTCAGATAGATCTGACCGGGAGCGGGATGCAGCACGCGGCGTCCTGTCAGGTCATAGAAGGCTTCGGAAGCGGCTGCGGAGAGCGGAACATCGGCAATGCCATCGGGAATGGCAGCCTCCAGGACGGTCAGATCCGTGCGGGAGAGCTTGAACTCCTTGATGGTGAAGATGCTCGACCCCGTCATCGTGGCGACGAGGATGCCGAGATTGACGGGCTGCTTCTCGGAGACGATGAAGGTCATCGAAGCATCGGCAAGGGGCGCATAGCCCAGAGCCTCAGTGGCGAGGTCATCGCCGTCGGGGAGCGACTGGCCGGGGGCTGCCACGAGATACGAATCGCCGGCGGCACCATGCTGTCCGAACTCTACGCTGAGATTATAGATGCCCTCGGGGAGCTCCACGGTCTGGTAAGCCTTATGGTTTTCCAAGTCGCCGAAGCCGTCCCACTCCGTCGTCACGGTGAAGTCGTAGCTCTTCTTGGCATCGACGTGAGCACCCGTGAGAATCTGGCCAATCTTCATGGTGTTCTCCAGCGTCCAGTCAGCGAGCTCGTAGAAACGATTGGCAGTGCTGTTGTTGATGGTCTTCGACGTGTGCTTGAACGAGCGCTTGTAGTTGGTGAGGTATTCCGCCGTGACATCCGTCTGCGCACTGCCGCCCTCGGCCAGCGAGAAGACGCCGAGCGAGAGGCCCCAGGCATCGCCGTCAGGGCCGAAGCCCGAGCGGACACCGGTGTTGCCGCGCGTGCTGCGGTCGGCCACGTTGCCACCGTTCTGGTTGAAATCATAGTAGAGCACGAGGCCCTCTGCCGCATTGACATCGGCGAGCGGGGCATTGACGGTGGCAGCGAGTTCGTCGGCGGTGAGCAGGCGGTCGTAGATGCGGAGCTCATCGATTGAACCGTTCCAGTCGGCAGCGGAAGTGCCAATCTGGAAGGCGGGCATATCGGCAAGGCCGGAGGTGACGGAACCCGTGCCTACCTTCTGAGCGTCCTTATAGAACGTGACAACCGTGCCATTGACGGTGACGGCATAGTGATGCCAGGAGCCTGCCTCGACGACGCCGGCGTTCGACTTGGCCACCTTGCCCTTATTGCCGAGGCAGAGAGAGCCGTCGGACGCGGTCTTGATCTGGAAGGTGGCATCCGTGGAGCCCAGGCCACAGCAGTAGTCAGCGAGTTTGCCAGGATTCATCCACCAGCTGACGGTGTAGGCGCGCTGCTCTGCGGGGAGGGGGAGTTCCGAAGTCTGCACAGAAGCCCCCTGCTGGGAGAAGGAAAGGCCGTTGCGCGAGTCAGCATTGACGACGACGAGACCGCGGGTGCGCGTCAGACGCCCTGTGCCGGCACCGTTGGAGGCCACGAGCGTGAGGTCATAGACACCGGGCTTCTCAGCGAGGAAGGCGGTGTTCTGGCCATTGATGACAACGCCGCCGGGCGTTCCGACGAGCTGCCACTGCCAGGAGGTGGGGGCATACTTCGAACGGTCAGTGAGGAGGACATAGTTGCCCTTCATGACGACGGGGAGGTCAATGTCGAAATCCACGACGGGCTTCACCTCCTGCACCTGCACTTCCTGCGTCGTGCTGGCGGTATGTCCGAGGGCATCGGTGACGGTGAGGGTGACGTTGTACGTGCCGAAAGCCTCATACGTGGCTCCTGCACTGGCACCACGCACCTCTTCGATGACGGCACCGGGCATGGACCATACATAACTGCAGCCCGGGACACACGCTGTGGGACGGAAACTGATGCGGTCGCCCGCGCTGACGGCGGTCTTCGAAGCCGTGAAGGTGGCATCGGGAGCGACGGCATCGCCGATGGTGAAGGTCCGGGTGTCGGTCAGCGTGTTGCCCGAATAGTCGGTGGCGGCGATGCTGACGGTGTAAGTGCCCGGCTTCGTGAGCGAGAGCGTGGGCTCAAGCGCGGTGATCGTGTAAGTGTTGCCGGCATCGTCGGGAAGCGTCCATTCGAGATGGTTCACATAGTCGTTGCGCGTGGCGGAGAGGGTGAAGGGTTGTCCGGCAGGAGCGGCTTTCACCTCATCGATGCTGATGGAACCGGGAGCGGTGGGGGTGACGAGATTCGGGGCAGCGGTGATGATGGTGCGCTTGTTCGTCGTGGAGACCTTGGCGTGGTGTCCGCCCACACAGTCAATCATGCGCCAGATGCCATCGGCATCCTGGAACGACGCTCCCTTGAAGTAGGCTACAAGGCCCTGCGGCAGGACATCGCCATAGAACTCATAGCGCGTCTGGGCATCATAGGCAGCCTTGATGTCTTCGGCAGAGCGGGCATAGTTCCAGATGCGGATTTCATCGTAGCGGGCCTGCTGGTGGGCATTGCTGGAAGCGGAGGAGGAGAAGACATAGTCGCCGAAACCGCCGATGCCGCTATACTGCGTAGAGGAAATCTTGCTTTCCTCCTGGCCGTTGATGTAGAGCACGAGACGGTTCTTGTTGACCACGATGGTGATGAGCGCCCACTCGTTGGCAACGAGCGAGGACTGCGAGATGGCGCGGTTGGAAGTGTCCCATCCGCAATAGAACTTACCGGTATAGTCGCAGTGCTGATACCACGAGCCCCAGCCCGGACCGGCGGCATTGTTCCAGTCTGCGAAGGCAGAGGGGCGCATCCAGAACTCGATGGTGGCCTGCTCATAGGTGGTGTTGAAGACATCGGGGATGGTGAATCCCGCCTTCGTGAAGCTGTAGGCCTCATTCTTTTCAGGCAGGACGACGGGGGCGGCCACATGGCTGTGGGAACTCTCGCGCCCATCGGCATAGAGGGCGGTGACGGAGTAGGAGGCCGCCGTGCTCTCCTCGGGGAGCGTGTAGGAGCGGGCATCGCTCCCCACCTCGGCGAGGAGTGTGCCTTCGGCATAGACGCGGAAAGCCTGGAGGGCATGGCCCGAGGGGGTGGGCTCTGCCCAACGGAGCGTGCCATCGGCCATGGAGAGACTGTTGACACCATTGTAGCCGGCACCATAGACGATGGTGGAGATGATGGTGCGGTTGCCCGAACGGGTGATTTCGAAGGTGCCCGTGGGACCGAGGACGAAGGGTGTCTCTACGCCTTCGAGGTCCTGCTCATAGTCGATGATACCCGCCTCGTAGATATGTCCGGAACCTGCGTTGAGGTCCTTCTTGCGGGTGATGATGAAGAAATATTTCAGCGGCTGGTTGCAGTCGAAATTGGAGGAGAGGTCGGTGAGGTCATAGCCGAACTCCATCGGCTCGGTGTGGAGCTTGCCGTCGGCCCACTGTCCGAGCATCGGCACAGCCGGGGCGGGGTCGGTGTTGCCGTTCTTGCCGTCGCCGGCATACTTGAAGTGGTCCATCGAGATAAGGCCTTCGGGCGTTTCGGCATTGAGGTCGGTGCTGACGCCCGCCTGCAGGAGGAGTTCGGAACGATGGGAATAGTCCATCTTCAGGCGGATGGTGCGCAGCGGACGGTAGTCTTTACGCACATGGTAGAGCTCGCCCCACCAGAAGTCGCCGTTGAACTTGCCGTCGGCGGTGAAGGCACTGCCGGCATAGGCATAGGGGCAATAGATGAAGCCGTTGTTGCACCATCCTCCCCAGGAGTTGACGATGATCCAGGCTCCCTTCTCATTCTTTTCGCCATAGACGCCGTTGCCGTTGAGGTCGAACTCGACGCGGTCGTCATAGCCCACGAGGGTGAGGGCATGATCGACGCTCGTTCCCCACTTCTTGACGTAGTACATGTTCGTCACGCCGGCTTCATCGTTGGCAGCCGTAGAGGGGATTTTCCCCCAATCTCCGCCCGATGCCACACCGAGACCGATGAGTCCGCCGGCATGAAAGTCGGTGTCGCCGCAGTGGTTCCACAGCCAGTTTTTGGCAAACTCGCTTCCCGTCTCCGTGCCTAAGCTGGCGGAGTTGGTGGTGGGCTTGGTGCAACGATAGTTGAAGGCTTCGAACCATTTGTCGTAGCCCGTCATCCAGCCGAAGTTGTCGTACGTCTCCTCCTGATAGCCGAAGAGATTGGAGAAGGTCTGGCCGCCATACGTCTTGGCGGAGGGCACGCCGACATTGGTGACGAACTCATCCTTACCGGAGTTGCCATTCGTCAGGAGCCAGACGAAATGGGTGGGGAAATAGTTTTCGGGCTTCGAGCCATCGCGGTCGCGATAGGCGTTCTGCTCATGAGAGAACATATAGGCGATACGCGATGCCGAACCGCAGGAGCCCGCACTCTGATTGAAGACGGGCGGGAAATAGCGAGTGGCAGCATTATTGACGTGGTCGGGGCGTCCGGTAGCGGCTGCTCCGCGGCGTCCGGCTGCTACTGCCGCCTCATAGCGCGCAGCAAAGCGTGCGGCTGCGGGGGAGGGGTTGAAATTGCCAGAGCGGTAGTCGGGGAACTTTGTCCGATCTACTGGCACCAACCCTTCTGCCAACGGCTGGGCAAAGCCCACGGCAGCACACGACGAGAGAAGAAGTGTGAGAAATGGTCGTTTCATGGTATGTGTTTATAAGAAAATAGTATGTGCGTATAAGAAAAACAAGTAAACCATCGGTGAGGAAGAGAGGAATGGCAAAAAGAAATCCCTCATCCCATCCTCGCTCGGCATGGGATGAGGGATTATTTCCCTACGAAAATAAGGAAAACTGAGCGTTTTCCACGAAGTTTCGGGTTGAAAAGTGATCAAAAAATCGAAAAACGACCGTTTTTTTTCTGCAAAAGCGGGGCATTTTCACACTTTCATCGGAAGAATCAGCGCACAAAGACTTTCTGCCGCCGCACGCTGCCATCGGGGAAGAGGATGGTGCGGACCTGCAGTCCGGGCGTTGTGGGGGAGATGCTGCGCCCTTGGAGGTCGAAGGCACTGACGGAGAGGGGAGCTTCGGCAGGGGCGGCGATGCCTACCGTGGGATTCGAGATGACATAACGGTCAGACAGAAGGGTCTGGCCTTCGAGGCGATAGACCATTTCGACGGCGAGCTCGGAATAACTGAGCGGCGAGAAGGAGAAAATCTTGGTATAAGTGCCGCCATAGTCGAAGAAGTTCCACGGGTCGGTATAGGTGACGCCAATCTCGTTGGTAGCTTCCGGCAGATAGGGGTAGTCTGAAGTGTTGAAGCGGAAGAGTTTTCCGTCGAGGTAGATGCGGAAATAGAGGTCGTCGAGACTCATGAGATAGCCCTTGACATTGAGCGGATCATACTGGAGCTGGATGTAGGGCGTCTCGGTGCGCGTCTCGTGGATGACTTCCACAGGCGGATTGGGACGTTCGGGCTGGAGGACGTAGGGCTTCAGCTCCGTGCCGAAATAGACGTAGGAGCCGTTGTAGCCATCATTGATTTGCGTCTGATAGAGTTGGTCAGTATGATAGGAGCCGTCTGCCGCACGCTCCATGATGAACTCGGAGGTTTCCTTGAAACCCATGACATCATCGAGCTCCACGCCAGTGAATGTGATGGGATAATCGCCCATCATGCCCATGTACTGCCCGGAGGGGATGACGATGTCGTTGCCCTCCTTATAGCCCTTGAGCCATGTCATCTTGGCATCCTCGCAGAATCCGCAGACATAGACTTCCTCGCCCTTTTCAGCGATTTCGACAAGGCGGAAGCTGGGGAACTGGGCATTGAGGATGGTGGAATATTGCATCTGAGAGCGAGCGGCATCGTCAGGGGGATAGCAATAGACGCGGTCGAAGGGGTCGATGCGCTGTTGTTCTGCCATATCGAGCGTGCCCGCACCATCGGCACTTTCTACGGTAATCAGATTGGCATCGATGCGAATGTGTGCCTCATCGTCAATGGTTCCTGTCAGGCTGTCGGTCGGGATATAGGTCATATTGCCATATTCATCGTAGTCATAGCTCTGGGCGGGGGTGAAATATATGTCGTATTGCTGCCCACCCTGATAGATGCCTACATACTGCCCCTTGGGGAATGCGATGCGCTGCCCCGTGCGCTTTCCCCACACCCATGCCTTGGGCATGGAGGGGCAGAGGCCGCGGACGAAGACGCTATCGCCTTCGCCATACGCCAGCTGTGTGCGAATCTCATATTTATAGGTGTATTTCGTGGCGGTGGTATAGACCACGTCGCGATAGTCGGCTTGGGCAGGCGGATTGACGACGGTGGGCTGGCCGGGTTTGTAGGTGTCGGGGGTGCGACCGACGAAGAAACGGTCGAAGGCGACGAGATTGACGTTCTCTTCCTGCGTACAATGCAGGATTTCAAACTGATAGGGGCCGCCGAGAGGTGGGGTGAAGGTGGTCTCGATGAACTTCCAGTTCTTGATTTTCTCTGCCCGGCTGCCCGAATAGTCGAAGAGGAGCGTCCGGGTGTCAGTGGCGGGGTCGATGGCAAAGACTTGAAATTCCTCCTTCTGCGCACCATAGCCCGGGGCAAAGACCCACAGACTGACGTAATGCTCTACGCCGCCCTCCAAGGGGACAACGGGGGAGACGGCACTGGCATGGCGCGGACTCAGGTCGTAGCCCGAAGTCATATAGCGGTCGCCGTCGATGGCACGGACGTTCTGTATCTGGGCACCCGTGCGCATGAGCTCGGCGGCATCTTGTATGGTCCATGCGTTGGAAGTCTCAAACGATTCGACATAGATGGCCCCTGCCGTTTCTGCACGCTGGGGTGCATCGTGGCGAATGGTGTTGGCAAGGAGGGGGGTCTGCGGTGAGAGATGCAGCCGATGCTGGGGAATGGTGTGCGGCTCCGACTGTGTCCGCACGTTTTTCTGCTGTGGAACTGACGGCGGCACTTGTTGCAACGGCAATGTCTGCTGTGCGGCAGCGGCGATGATGCTGAATAGCAGACAGACGAGAGCGGAAAATCTGTTCATGACGTAAGGGTTTTATATGATTTTGTTAAGGTAGGTTCTATAAATTAGCTTGCGATGTATTTGCGACTATCGTGCCGTAGTTTTTTGTTTTTCACGAGGGAGCGTAGCGGGCTACGTGACTGAATGAAAGATAAAAAGATACGGTGCGAGAGGCGTGAAGATATCCAAGTAAAACAGAAACACTGCCTTACATTGAAAACTAATTTATAGAACCTACCTTAAGTGTTTTCCTGAATAATAAGGTCGAACGGTGGTAGGGTATATGTGGGAGGCAGATACCGTCGTTGAAGGATTTTCTGTTTTCTGCGGCAAATTTAAGGCGAAACATTGGAACTGCCCTTGCCGCAGGCTTGCTTTTTTAGAAAAAATATGATGAAAGCGGGGGCGGCACTCCCAAAACAGCTTACACACCATGCACACTCCTATCATTATATATTGGCGCACTCCTATATATATATAATAAGGGCGCACCAGCGTGAAAACGAGCTGATGCACCCTTGACCAAAATATTATGAAACGATATTTACGCCTTTATGCCTTCTCCTGAGCTTTCTTCACCTGCTTGCCGATTACCTTGAGGGCAATGGGGGCAGCGAGGAAGATAGAAGAGCAAGTGCCGAAGAGGACACCGAGAATCATGGCGAATGCGAAGCTACGCACGGCATCGCCACCAAGGAAGAAGATGCAGAGGAGCACCAGCAAGGTGGTGAGTGACGTCATGATAGTACGCGTCAGCGTGCTGTTCAACGATTCGTTAAAGAGACGCTCGGGATCGCGTGTGGGATAAAGACCGATGTTCTCACGAATACGGTCGAACACTACCACTTTATCGTTGATAGAATAACCAATGGCGGTGAGGATAGCACCGACGAAGGTCTGATCGACTTCGAGCGAGAACGGCATCCAGCCCCAGCAGATGGAATACATACCGACGATGAGGAAGGTATCTACCGTCAGGGCACCAACAGCACCGAGCGAGAAGGCTACGTTGCGGAAACGCACGAGGATGTAGAGGAAGATGGCGATGAGCGAGAGGAAGGTGGCGATGACTGCACCGCGCGTCATGTCGGCAGCGACGCTCGAACCTACCTTCTGTGCGCTGATAATCGAACCTCCCGTCTTGTTGTCGCGGTCCTTGAAGGTAGCGTAGTCAGCCTTGATGAGCTTCGCATCGGTCAGAGCCTGCCAGATGAGCTTCTCGACTTCCTGATCCACTTCCTGTCCGTTCTGCTCAATCTTATAAGAGGTAGAGATACGGATGGCGGGGTTCGAGGTGGTGACGATGGCCAGACAGCTGACTGTACCCTCCGTGCCTACCTTCTCCTGAACGGCAGCCTTCACCTCTTCCGGCTCTACTGGCTGCTCAAATTCTACGACATAGTTGCGACCACCCGTGAAGTCAATGCCTTGCTGCAAACCGCGGATGCCGAGGCTGGCACCGCAAATGACAATGAGGGCAGCGAATACAATGAACGACTTGCGCGCCATACCCATGAAGGCATACTCCGTGTCCGTAGCGAAACGGCGAGAGAGAGCGGTGACGAAACTTACATTCGTCCACTTATCACGACTGAGGAAGTGCTCATATACCATACGCGTAATCCAAACAGCAGTGAAGAAGCTGGCAACGATGCCAATACCGAGCGTCATGGCGAAACCGCGGATGGAACCCGTACCGACATTGTAGAGGATAACGGCAGTGATGATAGAGGTCAAGTTGGAGTCGAAGATAGCGCTGAAGGCATTGTCGTAACCATCAGCAAGGGATTCCTTCAACTGTTTGCCTGCGCGCAGACCCTCCTTCGTACGTTCGTAGATAAGCACGTTGGCATCGACTGCCATACCGAGCGAGAGGACGAGACCGGCGATACCCGACATCGTCAGCGCAGCCTGGAAGGAAGTGAGGATTCCGAAGGTGAAGAAGAAGTTGATGAGCAGTGCGCAGTTGGCCACCATACCCGGCACGAGGCCATAGTAGAGCACCATGAAGAACATCAGGAATACGAAAGCCACAACGCAGCTGATGAATCCAGCCTTGACGGATGCTGCACCGAGGCTCGGACCAACGGTCTCTTCCTGAACGATAGTCGTCGGAGCGGGCATCTTACCACTTTTGAGCACATTGGCAAGGTCTTGCGTATCCTGTGCAGAGAAGTTTCCGCTAATTTGGCTCTGTCCGCCCGTGATTTCACTCTGGATGGTCGGCGCGCTATATACGTAGCCGTCGAGCACGATGGCAACGGGGCGCTTGAGGTTCTTCTTCGTAATCATAGCCCAGTCGCGTGCGCCATCGGTGTTCATCGTCATGGACACCACGGGGCGGTGATACTGGTCATAGTCGTCCTTTGCGTTCTCGATGACATCGCCAGCCAGAGCGGGCTCGCCATTCGTGCGGCGCAGGGCATAGAGTTCAAAGAGATTTCCACCCTTGAACATATCGCTGGGCTTCACGCTCCAAGCCAGATAAAGGTCAGAGGGCAGGACTTCGCGAGCGGCAGCACTGCGGATAAATTCGCCCACGGCAGCGGTGTCAGCACTGGCAACATAGCCGACAACGCAACTGTTGGGGTTGATGAAGCTCTGCTGGCCGTTGCCCTGAATCAGACGGCTGAGCAAGGGGTGTGCAGCGCGTGCAGCCTGCAGTGCCTTATCGTCAACGGCAGGCTCAGCGGCCTTTTCCTCGCCGTCCTTTGCAGTCTTGGCTCCCGTCTTGAAGGCGTCGGCCATGTCTTTCTTCTTGTCAGCAGGTGCAGCCTCGGCGGTTTCCTCAGCCTTAGCCTCTTCCTTCGTTTCAGCTACTGCGGTGGTATCAGCCTGAGCCTGCTCGCCCTTCGCAGCCTGAGCAAGACGGCTGTCAAGTGCCTGCAGGGCAGGATTGATTTCGCTGAAGAGATAGCACTCCCAAAATTCCAGGTTTGCGCTTCCCTGAAGAAGATTACGCACACGCTCGGGCTCTTTGATACCCGGCATTTCGACCATGATCTGTCCCATTTGTCCGCGTCCCTCGAGGATTTGGATGTTGGGCTGAGCCACACCGAAGCGGTCGATACGGTTCTGCACGACCTGATAGGAGTTGCTGACGGCGGCCTTGATTTCTGTCTCAAGAGCACTTCTCACCTGAGCATCGCTGCTATTGGGAGTGATGTTAGCCTCTTTCAGCTTGAGAGCAAAGACGCCTCCGAGCTGGTTTTTGCCAGCCTTCTCCTGATACTTGCGGATGAAGACATCGAGGAAATCCTCGCTGCTCTGCTCCGCCTCTGCCGTGGCCTCTTCGATGGCAGCCTTGACCTTCGGGTCGTTAGCGTTCGTTCCGGCCAGATTCTTTACAACATCGGGCACGCTGACCTCGAGGATGACGTTCATACCACCCTTCAGGTCAAGTCCGAGACCGATTTGCAACTCTTCACACTGCTTGTAGGTGTAACCGAGATACACCTCTTCCTGACGCAAGGAGTCAAGGAACGCCTTGCCCTGCACCTCGCCCATCTCGGCAGCCTTGCCCTCGTAGTGACGGGTGACGAAGCTGAAGCTGAGATAGAACAGGCAGATCAAGCCAAGAAGCAATGCGATGATTTTGACAAATACTTTGTTTTGCATTTGGTTGAACTTGTGTTTTTATTGTGTTTATAATTGTTTTTCCGATAACCGACGTTTTATTGACGAATCAGGCTGGAGTTTGCGTCATGCTGCCACATTGATTTTCTGATGGCGGAGCATAGTTCGGGCATAGCGCAACGGCATTCTGCCCCCGAAAAAACTCACTTTTGAGCGTGCAAATATAGTCATATTTTCCAAAACGCAAGGGAGATATGCCGCAAAAAGGGGCTTTTTTGCCTGATTACGAGCGTTTTCTGTAAATTTATGATTAACTTTGCGCGGTGGGAGTTTGAAACATGTCCGAGTTTTTTCGTATATTCTGCGGGCGTTCGCCCTATTTTTACAGGCTTCTCCCCCACTTCCGGCACGCCTCTGCCCATCGCCGTGAAGAGTCTGACGCCTCGCGTTTCTGCGTCCGACATCATGGTTTCTGCGTCCGGCATCATGAATCCCCCCGTTCGTCAATCATTACAATACAAATACCGAGATTTATGTACAACCGCACTCTTGTCACCGCCGCTTTGCCCTATGCCAATGGCGGTGTACACATCGGACATCTTGCCGGAGTCTATGTTCCGGCCGACATTTACGTGCGCTATCTTCGCCTCAAAGGCCGCGAGGTGATGTTCGTCTGTGGCTCCGATGAGCACGGCGTTCCCGTCACGATTCGCGCCCGCAAGGAGGGCATCACCACGCAAGAGGTCGTCGATCGCTATCACGCCCTCATCCGCGACTCCTTCGCACGCTTCGGCATCTCCTTCGACATCTACAGCCGCACGACGAGCCCCACGCATCATCAGTTTGCCTCAGATTTCTTCCGCCACCTCTACGATGAGGGCAAATTGCAGGAAATCACTGAGGAACAGTACTGCGACGAGGTGACGGGCGAATTTCTCACTGACCGCAACATCGTGGGCGAATGCCCCCGCTGCCATGCTCCCGGTGCTTACGGCGACCAGTGTGAGAAGTGCGGCGCAACGCTCAGCCCCGACGAGCTCATCAATCCCACCAACAAGAACAATCCGGGCCACGGCCTCGTGAAGCGTCCGACGAAGAACTGGTACCTCCCGCTCGGCGACTATCAGCAGTGGCTCCGCGAATGGATTCTCGAAGGCCACACGGAATGGCGTTCAAACGTCTATGGCCAGTGCAAGTCGTGGCTCGACATGGACCTCCAGCCTCGTGCCATGACGCGCGACCTCGACTGGGGAATCCCCGTTCCCGTCGAAGGCGCCGACGGAAAAGTGCTCTACGTCTGGTTCGACGCGCCCATCGGCTATGTCAGCAACACGAAAGACCTCTGCGAGAGCGACCCCGAACGCTGGGGAACATGGCAGCAGTGGTGGCAGGACGACACTACGCGCCTGATTCATTTCATCGGGAAAGACAACATCGTCTTCCACTGCCTCATCTTCCCCACGATGATGAAGGCCCACGGCGGCTACATCATGCCCGACAACGTGCCTGCGAATGAGTTTCTCAATTTGGAGAACGACAAAATCAGCACCTCGCGCAACTGGGCTGTATGGCTCCACGAATATCTCGACGACTTCCCTGGCAAGCAGGACGTGATGCGCTACGTGCTCACCGCCAACGCCCCTGAGACGAAGGACAACAACTTCACATGGGCCGACTTCCAGGCTCGCAACAACAATGAACTCGTGGCGGTCTATGGCAACTTCGTAAACCGCGCGCTGCAGCTGACGCAGAAACACTTCGGCGGCGTCGTGCCTGCCTGCGGCGAACTAACGGATGCCGACCGCGCCACCATTGACGAATTTCGCAATGTGAAGGCCGAAGTGGAACGCCTCATTGAGACTTTCCACTTCCGCGATGCACAGAAAGAGGCGATGAACCTGGCACGCATCGGCAACAAGTATCTCGCCGACGCCGAGCCCTGGAAACTCTTCAAGACCGACCCCGAACGCGTGGGCACCATCCTGCACCTCGCCCTGCAGCTCACTGCCAACCTCGCCATCGTCTTCGAGCCTTTCCTCCCCTTCTCCAGCGCCAGCCTGCGCCAAATGCTCGCCCTCGACACGCTCGACTGGGAGCAGCTGGGCAGCACCACCATCCTCGCTGCGGGCCACCGCATGAACGAGCCTCACCTCCTCTTCGAAAAGATTGAAGATGCCACCATCCAGCAGCAGCTCGACCGCTTGGAGCAAATCAAGCGCGAGAACGAGCGTGCCAACTATCGTGCAGCCGAGGTGCGCCCCGATGTGACGATTGATGATTTCTCGCGTCTCGACCTCCGCGTAGGCACCGTCCTGGAGTGCGAACGCCTGAAGAAGAACAAGAAACTGCTGCGCTTCACCATCGCCGACGGCTTGGAGAACCGCCAGATTCTCTCGGGCATCGCTGCCGAATACGATCCTTCCGAGCTCATCGGGCGTCAGGTGGTCTTCATTGCCAACCTTCCTGCGCGCACGTTTAAGATAGGAAAGGAAGAGATGGTCAGCGAAGGCATGATTCTCTCTGCTGCCAACTATGATGGCCGCCTCAGCGTCGTCACCGTCGATCGCGAGGTAATGCCTGGCAGCGAAGTGGGATAATCCCCGCCGCCATCGCCATCCAATGCAAAATCCCCTGTCGGCCCTCATCGGGTCGGCAGGGGATTTTGCGTTTTACAGTCCCTCATCCTGCATCCTACAGCGCGCCCCGCCTACCTTGAAGCCCGCCTGTCGAATTTTATATCGCGCACGCGGCGCGTCCATCCGTTCCCGAACCGGCACCATGTGGGCAGGCGGCGGTAGTAGTGCAGGCGGGCAGAAGTCAGACGACTGAAGAGAATGTCGGCAGGCTGGGCGTTGATGGCAGCGATGGTGCGCGGACCGATGATACCATCAGCCCTGACGCCCACCGTTCGCTGCACCACGCGCGGCGCACCGCCACTCGTTATCATGAAATCCACAATCATGTTCGCCACACTCTGGTTCAGAATGTCGTCGGCCTGCGCGCGGTCCCAATAGCCCTGCCTGATGATGCCGTACCATTGCTCATAGGTCATGGCGCGCAGGTCGGCAAGGTCGCGGTTGCCATCGTCGTCATTGTCGTAGCCCATACGCCTCCAAGTGTCGAGCGTGATGCCGCTGTTGGTCCATCCTCCAACGTCGTGCGAATTGAGTTTAGTGGTTTTCACAACGTTGAAGAGGTCGCCGGGATTGGGAAACTGACAGATTTGCGACTGTGTGGCGCCGCACTCCCATTTCAAGACGTGAATGACGAGATAATCCAATTTTGCCATAGTTCCATATTTTAGTACATTAAACTTATTTTGACGCGGCAAAATTAAACAACAAAGCCCAATTTCAGACGCACAGCCAGTCGCAAAAACCACCAACAACACGCAAAATTTTCTGAAACAGCCAGAAAATAGGCTTCTTTGTGTCAAATCATGACGGAAAGATGAATCAAAAAACAGCCAAGCCCACATGGGGCTTAGGCAAAAAAAACGAGGCTGCACTGCCATCCGGTGGATGCAATGCAGCCTCGCCATGAGGTTTTCGGCATTTCGCCAGTCAAGCTGCTTGTTTCAGAACGCCAAGCTGCTTATTTCAGAACGCCAAGCTCCTTGCCTACCTTGACGAAGGCGGCGATACACTTGTCGAGATGCTCGCGCTCGTGGGCAGCGGAAATCTGCACGCGGATGCGGGCCTGCCCCTGCGGTACTACGGGATAGAAGAATCCCGTCACGTAGATGCCCTCTTCCTGAAGAGCTGCCGCGAAGCGCTGCGAAAGGGGCGCATCGTAGAGCATGACGGCGCAGATGGCACTCTGAGTAGGCTTGATGTCGAAGCCAGCCTCCAGCATCTTGTCGCGGAAATAGTTCACGTTCTCCACCAGCTTATCGTGCAGCGCATTGCTCTCGCGCAGGATGTTGAAGGTCTCGATGGCAGCGCCCACCACCGAGGGGGGAATGCTGTTGGAGAAGAGATACGGGCGGCTGCGCTGACGGAGCATGTCAATAATCTCCTTACGTCCCGTGGTGAATCCGCCGACGGCACCGCCAAAGGCCTTGCCCAACGTGCCCGTATAGATATCCACGCGGCCATAGGTGTTGAAAAATTCGCTCACACCGTGGCCCGTGGCTCCCACCACGCCCGCAGAATGGCTCTCATCGACCATGACGAGGGCATCATACTTTTCTGCCAGATCGCATATCTTGTCCATCGGAGCCACATTGCCGTCCATCGAGAAGACGCCGTCGGTGACGATGATGCGGAAGCGCTGTGCCTGAGCCGCCTGCAACTGGCGCTCCAAATCCTCCATGTCGGCATTGGCATAGCGATAGCGGACAGCCTTGCAAAGGCGCACGCCGTCGATGATGGAAGCATGGTTGAGGGCATCGCTGATGATGGCATCGTCCTTCGTCAGCAGGGGTTCGAACACACCGCCGTTGGCATCGAAGCAAGCGGCATAGAGGATGGTGTCTTCCGTGTGGAAATATTCGCTGATGGCAGCCTCCAGCTGCTTGTGGAGGTCTTGGCATCCGCAGATGAAGCGCACGCTCGACATGCCGTAGCCACGGCGATCCATGGCATCCTTGGCAGCTTGTATGAGGCGCGGATTGTTAGAAAGTCCCAGATAGTTGTTGGCGCAGAAGTTCAGCACTGTCTTTCCGCCCACCTGAATGGCAGCCTGCTGCGGGCCTTCAATCAGACGCTCGCTCTTGTAAAGGCCAGCTTCGCGGATAGCAGCCAGCTCGTTCTGAAGATGCTCTTGAAATTTTCCGTACATAGTATGAGGATTGTAGGTTATGATGAAAGATGACTACGATTGTGTAGGTTATGATGAAAGGGATTACTATAGGCTTAATGAAAAAGAGGCTTTGGCAATAGGGTTTTGAAGCCTTACACACAGGCAAAATTACGGCCTTTTTTCCGAAAACGCGCAGGGAACAGGGGAAAAAAGCGAAAAAAATTTTGCGCATACTTGAACTTGCGGTAACTTTGCTGCGTTATGCAAGAGTAAAGACCAGCAATGCCTGCCAGCAGCCACCGCAGCGAAGCCCGGCAGATGCCGCTGCGGATGAGGCCAACTTCGCCAAGCAGCCGCCTGCCTTTCATAGGCGGTCTTTCTCTTTCCGTTCTGAAAAACACCTCTCTATTATCCCAACAAACAATGAAGAACATACTCGTGATTGGAGCAACGGGCCAGATAGGCTCGGAACTCACTATGAAACTTCGTGGCATCTATGGCAACTCGCACGTCGTTGCCGGATACATTCACGGCGCAGAGCCCAAAGGCGAACTCTTGGAAAGCGGGCCGGCGGAGGTTTGCGATGTGACCGACGGTGCGGCCGTAGCAGCCGTGGTGAAGAAATACGGAATCGACACCATCTACAATCTGGCAGCCCTGCTCAGCGTGGTGGCAGAAAACAAGCCGCGCCTGGCATGGAAGATTGGAATCGACGGTCTGTGGAACATCCTTGAAGTGGCACGCGAGAATAGCTGTGCTGTCTTCACCCCTTCGAGCATCGGAAGTTTCGGCCCGGAGACTCCCGCCGACGGCACGCCTCAAGACACGGTGCAGCGTCCGCGTACGATTTACGGCGTTTCAAAAGTCACCACCGAGCTCCTCTCAGACTGGTATTTCCGCAAATACGGCGTCGATACGCGTTCCGTGCGCTTCCCCGGGCTCATCAGTAATGTCACTCCCCCGGGCGGCGGCACGACGGACTATGCCGTCGACATCTACTACGCTGCCGTGCGTGGCGAGCGTTTCGTATGCCCCATTGCTGCCGGCACGTATATGGACATGATGTATATGCCCGATGCGCTTCAGGCGTGCGTGCAGCTCATGGAAGCCGACCCTGCCCGCCTCGTTCACCGCAATGGTTTCAACATTGCCTCCATGTCGTTCGAGCCCAGTCAGATTTATGCTGCCATACGTCGCCATTGCCCCGACTTCGAAATGGTCTATGAAGTAGATGCCTTGAAGCAGAGCATCGCCTCGAGTTGGCCCAACAGTCTCGACGACAGCTGCGCCCGCGCTGAATGGGATTGGAATCCCACCTTCGACCTCGACAGCATGACAGCAGACATGCTCGAAAAGCTCCGCAAACGCCTGGGATAAGGCATACAAACATTCGTCACATCAATAGCCGCGGCAGCAAAACGCGGCAGGAAAAACAAAAAGGCAGAGGACATCCTCTGCCTTTTTGTTGAAGTTTGCGAAACTTTAAAGGTAGGTTCTATAAATTAGTTTTCAATGTAAGGCAGTGTGTCTGTCTTACTTATCGCAAGCTAATTGATAGAACCTACCTAAAGCCATTCTTGCCGCGGCAATGACCATTTTGAGGGGTCAAAACGATGAATTTGGGGGTCAAAATGATGACTTTGAGGGTTGAAAATGGTCACTCCGGAGGTGCGGCCTCCACGGAACGCTTGAGAAGTTCAGGATTTTCAGTCAGAAAGGTATCTCCATATTGTCCGCAAGCAGGCATTTTCAGGGACATGATACAGAGGAACCAGGGAGAGGAGGCTGCGCCTGGGGGCAAATGCGCTCTGATAGGGCGTTCGATATTTGTGAATTAAGGTAGGTTCTATAAATTAGTTTTCAATGTAAGGCAGTGTTTCTGTCTTACTTATCGCAAGCTAATTGATAGAACCTACCTTAAACGCGGAATATAGTAGGGCGGGCAGATGCGCCGCATGGCTGCGCGTCTGCCTGAAACATGATTTTGCCCCAATCCAGCTATTTTGGCCCGTCCTGGCCATAACAATCAAGGCTGGCTGTTTTGACAAGCCAAGAGCCGGAGCAGGCAGAATCATCCGCTGTTCAGGGGCGTTCCAAAGCCTGCTCATGGACTCCAGCGACGGCGCGGCCGCTGGGATCGTTCAGATGCTTGAAGGCAGCATCCCACGCCAAGGCTTCGGCGGTGGAACAGGCCACGCTCGGCACACTCGGCACACTGCGGGCAGCACTGTCGGAGGGGAAATGCTCGGCAAAGATGGAGCGGTAGTAGTACTCCTCCTTGTTCTGGGGCGGATTGATGGGGAAACGCTCGGCGGCGTGTGCCATCTCTTCATCGCTTACAGCAGATGCCGTAAGTTCCTTCAGCGTGTCGATCCAGGAATACCCCACCCCGTCGCTGAACTGCTCCTTCTGCCGCCATGCCACCTCTTCGGGGAGCAGTTCGGCAAAGGCTTCGCGGACGATGCGCTTCTCCATCGTCTTCCCCGGACACATCTTGGCAGTAGGGTTGAGCCGCATGGCAATATCGAGAAACTCCTTGTCGAGGAAGGGCACACGGCCCTCTACGCCCCACGCCGAAAGACTCTTGTTGGCGCGGAGACAGTCGTAAAGATAGAGTTTCGAGAGCTTCCGCACCGTCTCCTCGTGGAACGCACGGGCATCGGGAGCCTTGTGGAAATAGAGATAGCCGCCGAAAATCTCATCGGCACCCTCGCCGGAGAGCACCATCTTGATGCCCATGCTCTTGATGACACGGGCCAGGAGATACATGGGCGTGCTGGCGCGGACGGTCGTCACGTCGTAGGTCTCGATGAAATAGATGACATCGCGAATGGCATCCAGACCTTCCTGAATGGTGTAGTTGATTTCGTGATGCACAGTGCCGATGCGGTCTGCCACGAGGCGCGCCTTTGCCAAATCGGGCGCGCCCTTCAGCCCGACGGCAAAGGAATGGAGGCGCGGCCAATACGCCTCGCTGCGGCCGTCTTCTTCGATGCGGCGGGCAGAGAAGCGGGCAGCGATGGCGGAGATGACGGACGAATCGAGACCGCCGGAGAGGAGGACACCATAGGGGACATCGCTCATCAGTTGTCTGCGCACGGCGTCCTCCAGTCCGTGCCTGACGTCAGAAGCAGAGGCAGGATTGGACTTCACCGCATCGTAGTCCGTCCAGTCGCGGTGGTAATAGCGCGTCATGCCGGGCGTTTTGCTCCAGTAGAAATGTCCGGGCAGGAAGGGCTCATAGCGGTCGCACTGCCCTTCCAAAGCCTTCAGCTCGCTGGCGACATAGACCATGCCGTCGGCATCGTAGCCGATGTAGAGGGGGATGACGCCGATGGGGTCGCGGGCAATGAGGAAGGCATCGCGTTCGACATCGTAGAGGGCAAAGGCGAAGATGCCGCTCAGCTGCTCCATCATGGCGGTGATGTCGGCGGCAGTGGGCTGGGGGTGGGCCGCCATCATGGCGCGATAGAGGGGGAGGATGACCTCGCAGTCGCTGCGCGTCTGGAAGAGATAGCCGTCGTGCATACGCCGACGGAGGTCCTGATGATTATAGATTTCGCCATTGACGGCGAGCACCTGCTTCTTGTCGGGGGAAAAGAGGGGTTGTCTGCCAGACTCCGGATCGACGATGCTCAGGCGTTCATGGGCAAGGATGGCGGAGCCACCGCTGTAGATGCCGCTCCAGTCGGGACCACGATGCCGGATTTTCTGACTCATTCTCAACGCCTTCTGGCGGAGTTCCGCACTCTGCATGCGGATGTTGAATAGGGAGACGATGCCACACATATTGTTTCTGCTGAGGAATATAAAAAGGTTTTTGTGTTTTTCCGAATTGGCACGGTATGTGCTAAAAAAAATCGGAGTGAATGCCTGTTAAGTAGGGGCAAAAATATGGCTTTTCGGCCTATGCCTGCCTTCCTGTCTGCGTAAAATCGGGAGAAGGGAAGACGCAGGAAGCAGAAGTGGCGAGTCGGGGTGTCAAAAAACAGCGCGAATTTGTCAAAAATTCTCCGTCTCTCTTCCCCACCCTGCTGCGGAAAGGCCTCTGCATCAGGGATTAAGTAGGCCGTGAAAATGAGTTTTATGTTTGAAAGCTCTATTTGGATGCAGGTCTTAGTCCTGAAATAAAGGAGCATGGCGCGGACTATGTGACTGTTTTCAAGGCTAAGACCTGCGCCAAGGAGAGCTTCAAACATACAAGCCATGATGATTCCTACTATATACTTACGGTAGGTTCTATCAATTAGTTTTCAATGTAAAGCAGAAACACTGCCTTACATTGAAAACTAATTGATAGAACCTACCTATAACAAGTATCATGCGTCGATGGTGAAAGAGCAGAAAACATTTTCACCATGAAATTCCCTTATTATATTATAGGAGTGGCGCTGCTCGCCGCCCTCCTCTTCGGCATTGGCCAGCGGGCTGCCGTACGACGGCTTACGACGGAAAAGGAACGCCTGCAACTCAACCAGCAGGCACTGTTGAGCCGCATCGAGCGTTATCGGACGGACAGCGGACGCTCCGCCATCGCCTGCCAACGCCTGACACTGCACCACGAGGAGCTGCGGGCGGCAAAGGCTGAACTGGCGGCGGAGGTGAAGGCTCTGCGCATACGGCTCAGCCGCGTGGAGAGCATCGCAAAGACGGCATCGCGCAGCGAACTGCGGTTTGTGGCACCGCTGACGGACACGATGCTTGTCGGCATGGCAGACTCCTGCCCGCAACGCCTCCTGACATGGCGCGACGCCTGGACGGAGGTGCGGGGCTGCATCCGCCGCGATTCTGCCGAGGTCAGCATCCTCTCGCGCGACACGCTGGTGCAGATAGTTCACCGCGTGCCGCACCGCTGGTGGTTCTTCCGCTGGGGAACGCGCGCCATCCGGCAGGAGGTGGTGAGCCGCAACCCTCACACGCAGCTGGTCTATACGGAATATCTGCGGCTGGAATAGCCGACGGACAGCGTAAAAAAACTCCGCATCGCCCCCCTCGTCGGGGGAACGGTGCGGAGTTTTCTTGTGTGTATATAAATTCTATATAAGAGGAGGCGTTTAGAAGAGCACCTTCTTACCATTGACGATGTAGAGGCCCTGGCTGGCGCGTACAACTCGGCGACCGGCAATGTCGAAGATGGCGGCCGGCTGAGCTGCATCGCCGACGACGGTCTCTATGCCGGTCTTCTGCTCGGTGCTGCCATTGAGGGAGTAGATATAGTTGCCCTTGTTCATCTCGTGGGTGCCGTTGTAGTTGTAGAGCTCGCCATAAACCACGACTTCATCGCCGATTTTGAAATAATCGTCAGAGGTGATGTCCTCACCGCCGATGCCGTAGCCCTGATAGACTTCGAGCTGGCCCTCTTCAGTAGCATCGTCGCTGATGAAATAGATGGCATTGGTGTAGTTGCCGGCGATTGACTGGATTTTGCTGATAAGGCCCTTCACATACACCTTCTTCGAGAGGTCGCTCTTGGGGTCTTCAATCAGTTCGTGAGCGCGAGCCACGCTGTAGGCCGTCGCGGGAGTATTGCTGATGTCGGTCAGCTCCACTTCCTGCACGAGCTTCACATCCGTGACAACGACGTTCACAAACTTCTTGCTGCTGACGTAGAGAGCGAAGCCAGTGATGTCATACTCGCTGCCGTTCGAGAGCTGTTCCTTCAGCTCTGCCGAGGGGGAAACGATGCTGCCGACGGCGGTCTCTGCCCCTTCGACGCTGACATTGTAGTAGTTGCCGGAGATATTGAGGGTGCCGCGGAACTTGATATAGTCGATTTCAGGCTCTGCCACCCATCCGTCGAGGTCTGCGCCCGTCATGACGGTGGGAGTAGGATAGCTGACGGTGCCGGATCCGAGGATATTCAGCATGGGACTGTTGAACTGATTGAAGCCACCATAGGTGGAAATCTCGCCCTGAACGCTCACCTTGTCGCCCACAGACAGCAATACTTCGGGGAGCCAGACGGGCTTGAAGCAGAACATATAGCCCGTTTCGTCGCCCAGGACGATGCTGTTGCTGTTCTGTGCCATCACGCTGCCATCTACCTGGGCCTTTACGCCCACCTCAGCGGCGAGGGCTTCGGCAACGGTCATCTTCTCGTAGGTGTCTTCTGAAGGCTCTTCGCCCTTCTCAGTCAGAACGAGGGAGGCATCATCGACGACGGCATTGGCAAGGGAGTTCTTTGAAACCATGACAACAACGCAAACGCGGCTGGCAGCGGCGAGCTTGAAGGAGTAGCTGACCTTCGTCCAGTCGGCAGCAGCATTCACTTCATCACCATAAACATAGGTGCCGACCTTGTTGTCAGCATTGACGGGGACATAGCCTGCCTTTACGACAGTGCTTGACTCGGCATCTGCGCACTTGGCGTAGAAGGAGATTTCATAGGTGCCGGCTTCGAGGTCGAGCTCCTTGTAGGCAAGGCGCATGTTCTTAGCAGCCTTCGTCAGCTCTACGGCATACGTGCCGCCGTGGGCTGCCGTGGTTTTCGTGAGGGTGGCGTTGGAGGCGGTAGAGGCCGACTTCCAGTTTACGGGGAGATTGTCGGACTCCCATGTTTCAAAATCGCCGTTCTCAAGCAAATTCGTCTGAGCACTCAGGGTCAGGACGGAGAAAATGGTGGCAAAAAGGAGTAAAACTTTTTTCATAGTTGATAGAGATTATAATAGAAGTTGGGGTGATTGCTGCTTTTTCAGGCTGCAAAGTTAAGCCTTATTTTCAGAAAAGTCTCTCAAAAATGGTCAAAAACAGGGTTTGTCATCAATTTTTCATAGGCAAACTGCCGCAGGACGCAAAAAAGCGGACAGCCCTATCGCTGAAAACGAGAGGAACTGTCCGCCTGCAGGGGGAAAAAGAGGGGGAAGAGGAGGATTATGCCACCTTCTCCAACTTCTTGAGAATGGTGAAGATGAAGAGTGCGGAGACGAGACAGATGCCTGCGAGCACGCTCCAGATGACTACGAGATTAACGTTTGCACCCCACATCAGACCGGGAATCATGACGAGCTGGTTGCCAATGGCAGTTGCTGCAAACCAAAGTCCCATCATCAAGCCGGCATACTTCGGGGGAGCCACCTTGCTGACGAAGCTGATGCCGATGGGCGAAAGAAGAAGCTCGGCGAAGGTCAGGACGAGATAGGTAGAAATCAGCCAGTTGGCATCCACGCGCGCCACTTCCTCGCCGGCTTTTATAGCCGCAGCCTGATCAACGGGCAAAGCCAGTCCGACCGAACCTGCTGCCATGAGGCAGAAGGCAGAGGCAGCGACGAGCATACCCAGACCTATCTTCTTCGGACTGGAAGGCTCCAGACCTTTGCGGCCCAGCCATGAGAAGAGGGCTACGCTGACGGGCGTGAGGGCTACGACATAGCAGGGATTGAACTGCTGGAAGATGGGGGCTTCCACATCTACGACAGAAGTTCCGAGCTGCTCCGACTTTACATAGAGGAAGGCGATGGCGGCAACGATGACAAACACGGAGATGCCGCGGCCCTTCAGAGTGGAGCTCTGGAAAATTCCGAAGAGACCATAGACGATGAAGATGCAAGCCACGAGGTTCGTCACATCGAACGCCATGGCCTGAATGCCTTGCGAGGTGGTGGCGGTGAAATCGCGTGCGAAGAGGGTCAGCGTATTGCCGTTCTGATGGAAAGCCATCCAGAAGAAGATGACGACGGCAAAGACGAGGCAGAGGCATACGATGCGCTCCTTCGTCTCGGCGGGCGAAAGTTCGGGCTGGGCAGCCGTCTGCTTTGCTGCACCGTCGGCCTTCTTGCCCTCCTGAGAGATGACGTGCTTGTAGGTTCCGCTGAAAGCGTAGTAGATGGCAATGGAGACAATCAGGCTCACGCAGGCTACGGCGAAGGCGAAATGATAGGAGTCGGCCTCGCTCACGCCGAGCTGCGTCTGGGCATACTGCATCACCTTGATGGCGGCGGTGGGGGCAAACATGGCGCCGATGTTGATGGCCATGTAGAAGAGGGAGAAGCCGCTGTCGCGCTTGTCGGCATATTTCGGGTCGTCATACAGACGGCCCACCATCACCTGGAGGTTGCCCTTGAAGAGTCCCGTGCCGAGGCTGACGAGAATGAGGGCAAGCCCCATGGCCGCTGCAGCGACGAAATTGCTGCCGAGGGGCACGGAAAGGAGGAGATAACCGATGAACATGATGAAAATTCCCGTCGTCACCATGCGCCCGAAGCCGAAACGGTCAGCGGCGATACCGCCAATGACGGGGAGGAAATAGACCATCATGAGGAATGTGGAATACACACCACTGGCGAAACCCGTCTGCCAGCCGAAGTTGGCTTGCAGGAAGAGGAGGAAGACGGCCAGCATGGTGTAGTAGCCAAAACGCTCGCCCGTATTGGCCAGCGCGAGAGCCCATAGGCCCTTTGGTTGTCCTTCAAACATAGAAATTGTGTGTTGGTGGTTTTGGAATGTGGTTTTGGAATATTATTTGATTGTCATGTTATTGTCTCTCTATATATGTACGCTGCTACAGCAGGTCTTTGAGGAATTTCGCCGTATAGCCTTTCCCCCGTGCCACCACCTCCTCGGGTGTTCCCGTTGCCACGAGTTGTCCGCCGCCGCGTCCGCCCTCCGGCCCGATGTCGATGAGATGGTCGGCCATCTTGACGACATCCAGGTTATGCTCGATGACGATGACGGTATTGCCCTTGTCGATAAGGCGCTGCAAGACCTGGAGGAGGATGCGGATATCCTCGAAGTGCAGCCCCGTCGTGGGCTCGTCGAGGATGAAGACGGTGCGCCCCGTATCGCGCTTCGAAAGTTCGGTGGCGAGCTTCACACGCTGGCTTTCACCTCCCGAGAGCGTGGTGGAAGATTGCCCCAGACGGATGTAGCCCAGCCCCACTTCCTGCAGCGTCTTGATTTTCTGCAGGATGGTCGGGACGTTTTCAAAAAACTCCACGGCCTGGTTGATGGTCATATCGAGCACATCGGCAATGCTTTTGCCCTTATAGCGCACTTCGAGCGTCTCGCGGTTATAGCGGCGTCCGCGGCAAGCCTCGCAACGCACGAAGACATCGGGGAGGAAATTCATCTCTATCGTCTTGTAACCGTTGCCGCGGCAAGCCTCGCAGCGACCTCCTTTCACATTGAAGGAGAAGCGGCCGGGCTTGTAGGCGCGCATCTTTGACTCAGGAAGGGCTGCGAAGAGATTGCGAATATCGTTGAAGACTCCTGTATAAGTGGCTGGATTGGAGCGAGGCATACGGCCGATGGGACTCTGATCGACGGCCACAACCTTGTCGATATGCTCCAAACCTTCGATGGAATCGTAGGAAAGCGGCTCGCGGAGGGAGCGATAGAAGTGCTGACTGAGGATGGGGAGAAGCGTATCATTGATGAGGGTTGACTTTCCACTACCCGAGACACCCGTCACACAAATCAGCGTGCCCAAGGGGAAGCTGACGCTGATGTCCTGCAGATTGTTGCCGCAGCAGCCGTGAAGGGTGAGGCACTGTCCGTTCCCTTTCCGCCGTTCTGCAGGGACTTCGATGCGGCGCGTCCCATTGAGATAGCCAGAGGTCAATGTATCGCAGCGGAGCATCTCCTGCGGTGTGCCCTGAAAGACCACTTCTCCACCCTTGCGTCCTGCCTTCGGACCGATATCAACGATATAATCTGCAGCGAGCATCATATCTTGGTCGTGCTCGACAACGACGACGGTGTTGCCACTGTCGCGGAGCTGCTTCAGGCTCTCTATGAGACGAATATTGTCGCGCTGATGGAGTCCGATGCTGGGCTCATCGAGGATATAGAGGACATTGACCAACTGCGAGCCTATCTGCGTGGCAAGCCGTATGCGCTGGCTTTCGCCGCCCGAGAGGGTCTTCGTGGCGCGCGAGAGACTGAGATAGTCCAGCCCGACATTCAGGAGGAAGCGCAGACGCGTGCGGATTTCTTTCAGGATTTCTGTGGCGACGGCGCGCTCACGGGCAGAGAGGTTTTCCTCGATTCCATCGAAGAAATCATAGAGTTCGCCCAAGTCCATCGCACTGAGTTCTCCGATGTTCTTCCCGCCGAAACGATAGGAGAGGGCTTCGCGGTTCAGGCGCGTGCCGTGACAGTGCGGGCATTCCACCTCTTTCGAGAATTGCTCTGCCCAACGCTGAGCTGCCGCCGACATTTCTACGTCTGCCATCTGCTCCACATATTTCGCCAAACCATCGAAAGGAAGATAGTAGTCTTCGTCGCTGCCCGTGGCGGCAGCAGGAATACGCAGGCTCTCGCTACTGCCGTTGATGATTTCATCGACAGCCTCCTCCGGCAATTCCTGAAATGGCGTATTGCGGTCTGCATCATACTTCTGCAATACTGCTTCCACTTTCCAGAAAATCAGGTTGTTGCGCCATTTCCCCAAAGGTTCCAAAGCTCCCTCGCGAATGCTCTTTGAAGGGTCGGGACACACTTTCTCAATGTCCATGGCGTGGAGGAAGCCCAAACCTTTGCATTTCGGGCAAGCTCCGAGAGTGGAATTGAAGGAAAAGACGTTCGGCGCAGGCTCGCGGTAGGCAATTCCCGTGACGGGACACATCAGACGTCGGCTGAAATAGCGCACTTGCTGCGTGGCATCATCAAGGATGAGCAGGAGTCCGTCGCCCTGATCGAGAGTTTTCGTCACAGACTGTCTAAGGCGCTCTCCGTCTTTGGCCTGCACACGGAGTTTATCGACGACGACTTCTATGTCGTGAGTCTTATAGCGGTCGAGTTTCATGCCGCGATCTACGGTGCGAAGCTCGCCATCGACGCGGACATGAATGTAGCCTTTGCGCAACACGGTCTCGAAGACTTCGCGATAATGGCCCTTGCGGTTCTGCACCAGAGGGGAGAGGAGATAGATGCGATGCCCATCGTAGTCGCGGAGTATCATATCCACAATCTTCTCTTCCGTATATTTCACCATCGGCTCACCGCTAAGATAAGAGTAGGCGGTGGCGGCGCGGGCGTAGAGAAGACGGAGAAAATCATAGACCTCCGTGACGGTACCCACAGTGGAACGCGGATTTTTGTTCGTCGTCTTCTGCTCAATACTGATGACGGGCGACAGTCCGGTGATTTTATCAACATCGGGTCGCTCCAGATTTCCGAGAAAATTTCGGGCATAGGCTGAAAACGTCTCGATATACCGCCGCTGTCCTTCGGCATAGAGCGTATCAAAGGCTAAGCTTGACTTGCCACTGCCCGACAGCCCTGTGATAACGGTCAGGCATCGGCGTGGGATGGTCACGTCGATATTCTTCAGGTTGTGGACGCGTGCGCCCCACACCTCTATGTTGTCCTGTTTATGCTTGTTTTCTTCTGCCATCGTTTCTGTGCCGACACCGTAAGAATTAGCGATTTCATCGTCAGTTTTCATCCACTAAACGCCTCCTCCCGTCATGCTTTCCTTGAAGCCTCTGAGCAGATTGATGGTCTTCTTGTAATGATACGTCAATCCGTCTGCACCTTTGGCGTTGATGATGAGATAGTAAGCCCCATCTGGTGCGGCTGTTCCTCCCTTACCATTCATCGTCCCGTCCCACCCGTCGGCAGGATCATTCCATTCATAGATTTTCCGACCACTTCTGCTGAAGACAACAGCGCGAAATTCCACAATACTCTCATAGCCTTCCTTCACACGGAACACATCATTGATGCCGTCGCCGTTAGGAGTGAAGGCGTTCGGCACCTCCAACTTACTCTCGGCAATGTTAATGACAAAGGGTTCGTCCATCTCGTATTCCAAAGTATCACCGCCGGCAGTGAAGGTGACAAAGAGACTGACATACGAAGTGCCGCTCTCCACGAAGCGATACTCCGTGTTCTCTTCAAAACGCGTGAGGAAGGGCGTTGCACTGCCATCTTTGAGGAATCGCCACTCATAGCGCGCCTGATATTTTCCCAAATTCTCCGGCCGTGCCTCAAACCGCACGCTGAAGGGCGCACCTCCGGCATACGATATAGCATCGCTGACCTCTTGTCCGTCATCATCTATATATATCATCACAGGCGCGGCAGAGGGATAGTCCACCTCGTCAGCTGCCAGCGCGACAGCTGAAAACAAAGCGAGAACGGCGAGGTACGCCAGCTTGTATCCTGCCAAAGCAAATAAGCGCAGAAGGATAATCGGGGAGAGTTTTGGCATAACGCGGGGAATTTCGAACCGCAAAAATACGACAAACGCGAGTAAAATCAAAAAAATATGTTCTCTTTTCTTTGGTTTTCAGTGTCTATTTGCTAAATTTGCACGCAAAAATGCGCTTGTGGCGAAATGGTAGACGCGCCAGACTTAGGATCTGGTGTCTCGCGACGTAGGGGTTCGAGTCCCCTCAAGCGCACAGATTCCGCGAGGTAACTGCTGGTTCTTCAAGTGCCTGCGGTTACCTTTTTTCCTTATTAGCCGGGAGCCGTGGCAGCTTGTATCCCCATTTTCAATTCTTTACATCCTCAGCCATCTCCTCCCCCCAAATAATGCATATTCCCCCTAATAGTATATATGAGTTCTGAGAAAATCTTCGAGGTGATGGCCCCTGTAGGGTCTCGCGAAAGTCTCGCCGCCGCTCTTCAGGCAGGTGCCGACTCGGTGTATTTCGGCATCGAGACGCTCAATATGCGCGCGCACTCTGCCAGCCGCTTCACGAAAGCCGACCTGGCAGAGATAGCCGCCACATGCCGCGAGCGAGGTGTAAAGACATACCTCACCGTCAACACCATCATCTACGGCGAAGACCTCGACCCCATGCGTTCCATCTGCGATGCCGCCAAGGCAGCGGGCATCAGTGCCGTCATTGCAGCTGATGTGGCAGTGCTAACGTATTGCCGTTCCATCGGTCAGGAGGTGCATCTTTCCACCCAACTCAACATCTCCAATGCCGAAGCCCTGAAGTTCTATGCCGCCTATGCCGATGTCGTCGTCTTGGCGCGCGAACTGAAGTTGCAGCAGGTGCGCGATATTGCCGATGTCATCGAGCGCGAAAACATCTGCGGGCCTTCTGGCAAGAAGATTCGAATAGAGATGTTCTGCCATGGTGCACTCTGCATGGCAGTCAGCGGCAAATGTTACCTCTCGCTCGACAATACCGGTCGCTCCGCGAACCGTGGCGAATGTATGCAGATCTGCCGCCGCGGATATACCGTCCGCGACCGCGAGACGGGGCTGGAATTAGACCTTGACGGCAAATACATCATGTCGCCGAAAGATTTGAAAACCATCGGTTTCATCGATAAAATGATGCGCGCTGGCGTTACGGTCTTCAAAATCGAAGGGCGTGCGCGCAGCGCGGAATACGTTTATACCGTTGTGAAATGCTACAAAGAGGCCATTGCCAGCGTCGTTGATGGCACTTTCTCTGCTGAGAAGGTCGCAGCGTGGGACAAACGCCTTGCCACCGTCTTCAACCGTGGCTTCTGGGATGGCTATTATCTGGGGCAACGCCTTGGAGAATGGAGCAATCAGTACGGCAGCAGCGCAACGGAGAAGAAAGTCTATATCGGCAAGGGGCAGAAGTATTTCTCGCGGTTAGGCGTGGCTGAGTTCTACATCGAAACGGGAGAGTTCCGGCCGGGCGACCGTCTGCTCATCATCGGTCCCACAACGGGTGCGCTCTACGTCACTCCAGAAAGCGTCCATGCCGATAGCGGTCCCATCGAAGTAGCACGGAAAGGCATGTGCGTTGCCATTCCTGTTCCTGAAAAGGTGCGTCCTTCAGACAAACTCTACAAGCTCGTGCCGTCCGACCTCTAAGCCGAGACGATGCGAACGCCACGATACCAGAATAACCTTACTATACTATAAACATGAAACGAGTAGCTACTATCGGATTCTTTGACGGTGTACACCGAGGTCACCAGTACCTCTGCCAACAGCTCCGCGAGCTGGCTGGCGAAGAGGGGACGCCCATCATCCTGACCTTTGCCAGACACCCGCAGCGTGTGCTCGGCCGTCAAGACCCTCCTCCCTTACTCACCACGAAAGAAGAAAAAATGCGTCTTCTCAAGTCCCTCTGCCGCGTCAATCAGATAGAAATTCTGGAGTTCGACCAGCGTATGGCAGGACTGACGGCAGAAGACTTCATGAACCATTATCTCCACAGCACCTTCGGCATCACCCATCTCCTCGTCGGCTACGACCACCATTTCGGACGTCCACGCTGGGGCGAAGGAATTGAGAACTACCGCGAATATGGCAAGGAGGCTGGCATCGAAGTTGTAGCTGCACGCCAACTTCCGGAGATAAAAATATCCTCGTCGAAGATTCGCAGGTTCATCACGGCAGGCGACATCGAAGAGGCGAACAATATGCTCGGGCACACCTATATGCTGGCAGGCAAGGTGGTGAAGGGGCAGAAGCTGGGGCGCAAGCTCGGCATTCCCACTGCCAACCTCGCCGTAGCCGACCCTCTCAAGATGATTCCTGCCGATGGTGTCTATGTCTCTACGGTCAAGGCCGACGGGCAACTTTATCAAGCGGTGACGAACATCGGCAAATGCCCCACGCTGAAAAAGGGCGACACCACCACCATCGAGACCCACATCCTTGATGCAGACTGTCCGAACCTCTACGAGAAGGAGGTGGAGGTGTATTTCCACAAGCGTTTGCGCAATGAGGTGGCGTTCGATAAGCCCGAAGCCCTGCTCGAACAGGTGCAGGCAGACGCTGAAGTGGCACAGGAATACCACCGCGAACATCCCTTCACGCTGGATATGGCACTGTAACTTCCCCTTCCCCCAGAAGACTTCTACAGACGGCTGTCTCACAAAGGCAGCCGTCTCTTCGTATAAACCCTGCTGCGAACTAAGAAAACCGCGGTTTCATCGCAAAAAACCATCGAATATCTACCAATTATGTGGACTGCCATCATTGCTCTCCTGCTGCTATTGCTCTCGCAAGGCCTTTCCCTCATCGCCACTCTCGTCATCATGCTGATGCGCACCGGGAGGGAACTTTCATCGCTCTCCCCCAGTGCCCTTCTGCAGAACGAGCCCGATGCCTCCCTCTTCGGCACCTGTAACCTTTTTTTCACCCTGCTTCTCATTTGGCTCCTCTGCTCCACGCGCCTCACCGCTCCCCGTCCGCTCCGCGCTTTCGCCCAAGGCATGCCGGCACGCTGGGTTTGGAGCATCGTGGCTTTCATGCTGCTGTCTTTCGGACTGAGCCTGACGCTCCATCCCTTCGCCATTGAAGACGAGGTGGTGACGCGCACATTTTTGTCGATGAAAGACAATGTCTGGTGCGTGCTCCTCATAGTCCTCGCGGGTCCCGTCTCTGAGGAATTGATTTTTCGCGCCTGTATCGTCCGTGTGCTCCGTCCTTCGGGCGGTTTCATCGCCATTTTGTGCAGTGCCCTTGCCTTCGCCGTTGTTCACGGCAACCTCATGCAGGGAATCCCCGCCTTCTTTATGGGCATTGCCCTCGCCCTCCTCTATCTCCACACGGGCGATGTCCGCCTCTGCATTCCCGCCCATGTCTGCAATAATCTCGTGGGCTACCTCCAAATGCGCTTCTGCCCCGACTCTGAATGGCTCGACGCATCGCCCGCATGGCTCCCCGTCAGTGCAGGCATGGCCCTCATCGTTGCAGGAAGCGCCTTGCTCTGCGTCTTCCTCCTTCGTGGAAATTCAGAGCCGTCGTCGCAGTCTCCCCTGCAAAATGCCTGATGCGGCGGCGGGCTTGCATCCGCTTTTTTCGCAGGAAACATTCCAAACGCCAGCACGCCCTGCGCAGAAGTTCGTGGCTTCCGCGCAGGGCGTGCTTTTGCTATATATTATATATATGTGTATGTCAGGCGGAATTATCCGTAGATAATCTTTCCGTTCTCGTCCTCATACGGCGTGAGGTCCTTAGCATACTGGTTCATGGCGCGCAGACTCATGCCCATCGAGGAGAAACCGCCATCGTGGAAGAGATTCTGCATCGTCACCTTGCGGGTGAAGTCGGAGAACATCATGACGCAATAGTCAGCACACTCCTCCGCACTGGCATTGCCCAGCGGCGACATCTTGTTGGCAAAGTCCATCAGGTTCTCCATGTCCTTAATGCCCTTACCTGCCGTAGTGGGAGTGGGCGACTGCGAAATGGTGTTGATGCGCACATTCTTCTCGCGGCCATAGATATATCCGAAGCTGCGCGCAATGCTTTCGAGCATGCTCTTGGCATCTGCCATATCGTTGTAGCCAAAGAAGGTGCGCTGCGAGGCCACATACGACAATGCTACGACGGAGCCATATTCAGCAATAGCGTCCTGCTTCTTCGCCACTTGCAGCATCTTATGGAAGGAGATGGCAGAAATATCGAGCGTCTTCTGCAAATAAGCGTAGTCCAGGTCATCGTAAGTGCGGTGCTTGCGCACATTCAGACTCATGCCAATGGAATGCAGCACGAAGTCGATTTTTCCTCCCAGGAGTCGCACGCTCTCTTCAAACACCTTCTCCAAGTCTTCCACACTCGTAGCGTCGGCGGGAATGACGGGAGCGTTCAGCTTCTCGCTCAGCACATTGAGTTCGCCCATACGCAGTGCCACGGGTGTGTTGCTGAGGGTGATGGCGGCACCCTCCTCCACGGCCTTTTCAGCCACTTTCCATGCGATAGACTCAGAATTGAGTGCGCCGAAGATGATTCCGCGCTTTCCTTGTAATAAGTTGTGAGACATCTAAAATCGGTTGCTATAGTAGTTGTTACGAAATTTTCAGCACAAAGTTACGCGCTTTGTGCAAAAACCCTCCCTTTTCAGCCCAAAACCTGCACACGCCAGCCCTCATCTGTGCCATTGCGCCACCTCCACTTGCCTAATTTTGCGTAAAACGAGGCAAAAGGCACGCCCCTTCCGCCAGCCACAGCGTGCCGGCAGAAGGGGCGTATAGGAAAGAGGAGGGGGCCATGCCCTACCCCTCCGAAGAAGCGCAGGAAAGATGCCCGCTTCAGCGCACCATCAGCTCATCTACGAATAGGAAGCCGGGAGCTCCCTTGCCTCCGTGCCATTCAGGAATGCTGTGCTCCGACAGCACCTTCACCTTCACATACCGCGCAGTCGTCGCATCGAATTGCAGGGCGTGAGGGATGATTCCGTCAGCATCGCCCTGCTTCATTGCAGGGAAGTCCGTAGCAGCCACCTCGCGGAACGTCGTGCCATCATCCGATGCCCACACCTCGAACCGCCGGGCATCGAAAATCCAGTCGCCCTTGGCCACACACGTGTTGAACGCCACCTCACGGAACGTCGTCGCCTGCCCCAAGTCGATGACGGCATCGAGGTCCGTCCCGCTGAATCCGATCCACTGTCCGCTCTGGAAGTTCGTCGATTCCCCCTTCACTCCATCCACCAGCGTGGCGCTGCCTCCGAAGGTGTAGCGTGCGTGAGGCTCCTGCAGCAGCCGGATGGGGCGCGCCGTGGAAGCGCAGAACGCAAAGTCGCGGGCTCCCACGTGACTCATCACCATCTTGCGGGCCACGGAGTGGGCATGGGCATCGCCGAGGCGAATGGCAGCATAGCGCAGCCGGGCATCAGCATTGATGGCTATCGGACCCTCATAGGGCAACGACGATGCGCTGGGCTGGCTGCCGTCGAGCGTATAGTAGATGCGCGCATCATCGACGGTAGAGAGCCTTGCCTCCACACAGCCCTTGTCCGTGCAGGTGCGGAAGTCGGCATGCACATCATAGAGATGGCGCGCATAGTTGTACTCCATCTCGTCGTACACCTGCATCATGCGGAGCGTGCGCTGCGTGAAGTCGGCATAATCCTTCGTGCCGCGCTGCGTCCACTGAATTTCCGCCAAGGCCGAGAGGCGCGGCAGGGCCATATATTCAATCTGGCGATAGGTGGGCATATACTCCGTCCACATGTTGGCCTGCACGCCGACGATGTATTTCCCCAAGTTGTCGCGAAGCATCTCGTCAGAGACGGGCTCATAGCTATAGACACGGTCCAAGGGCAGATAGCCGCCGATGGCATCAGGCTCTGCCGAAGTGTCGAGCGCCTGATAATAGTCGAAGTAGAGATACGTGTTCGGCGTCATGATGACATCGTGGTGCTGCTTGGCGGCCTCAATACCTCCCGCCTCGCCACGCCACGACATGACGGTAGCCCCATCGGCAAGTCCGCCTTCGAGCGTCTCGTCCCAGCCAATCATCTTGCGTCCGAGCTTCGCAAGGTGGGCCTCCGCATGGCGGATGACGTAGCTCTGCAGACGTTCCTCGGCAGAATGCCCGTCGCGCGCCTGAAGGCCCTCAGCCTCTATGCGCTGCTGGCATTTCGGACACTTCTTCCACGCCGTCTTCGGACACTCATCGCCGCCGACGTGAATATACTCCGAAGGGAAAATCGCTGCCACCTCGTCGAGCACATCATCGATGAAGCGCAGCGTCTTGTCGTTTCCGGCGCAAAGCACATCGTCGCTCACGCCCCAGATGCGCCACACCTCATACGGCCCCCCCGTACAGCCCAGTTCAGGATAAGCCGCCAAGGCTCCGAGCATATGGCCCGGCATGTCAATTTCAGGGACGATGGTGATATATCGCTCAGCGGCATACTTCACGATGTCGCGACACTCCTGCTGCGTGTAGAAGCCGCCGTAGGGGACTCCGTCATAGACTCCGCTGTTATGCCCAATGACGGTCTCGCGGCGCTTTGCCCCCACCTCCGTCAGCCGGGGATATTTCTTGATTTCCAGTCGCCAGCCCTGGTCGTCCGTCAGGTGCCAGTGGAAGCGGTTGATGTTGTGGAGGGCGAGCATGTCAATGAAACGGCGAATGCTGTCAGGCGCAACGTAGTGGCGCGACACGTCAAGGTGCGTGCCGCGATAGCTGAAGCGAGGCGCATCGGTGATGCTGACGGCCGGCACCGTCACCTCCTTCATCGCATTGGGTTTCTCCGCGCCGCGCACGCGGACCTTGTGCGGCAATGCCTTCCGCAGCGTCTGCACGCCATAGAATGTGCCGGCATCGCTGCCGCCGCAGATGCTGATGCCCGAAGCATCCACGCGGAGGCTGTAGCCCTCAGCGTTGTCCGCAGCCCCATTGCTGAGGGCGATAAAGTTGGCTGCGGGCGCCTTCCTTACCACATTCAGCCGCATCCCCGTGCGCTCTTCGATGTATTGCTGCAAGAAGCGCGCGTTGCGCTGCAAGCCCTTTCCCTTTCCCGCCACGATGACGGTCTGCGCATTGACGACGAAAGGCTGTGCCCCGGGGTTGGTCTTCACCGTCTGCGGGCGTGGCACGATGTTGAAATCAGCAGTCTGCGCCGTCGTGCCGAGACTACAAATGGCAAGGGCACCAGAAAGAAGAATACGAAAAATGTTTTTTCTCATAGTATTTATATGGTGTATAGAGTTTTGGTAGGTTCTATAAATTAGTTTTCAATGTAAGACAGTGTTTCTGTTTCACTTGGACGCAAGCTAATTGATAGAACCTACCTTTTTTTATATGCCGACATGCTCCCCCGTCTCTGAGAGATTGAAGGGCGACAGCTGTAGAGAATGACAGAAATGGCGCAACGGCTCTTCCGTGCTCACCGCACTGCCATCTTCATATAGGTAGGTTCTATAAATTAGTTTTCAATGTAAGGCAGTGTTTCTGTTTCACTTGGACGCAAGCTAATTGATAGAACCTACCTATACAGAAAGCCCGGCATGACAGAAGGCCATGCTGTCCCTGGGCATTTCCCTTATCAGGAACGTCTTTCCCACGCGTCTTCTGCCATAAACAGCCGCAAGCTCTGGCCTGCCGCTTTCATAGAGCGCGCAGAAGTTCTTCCTGTTCTTCATTTCTGCCAATGATTTTTGCCATGACATGATGTCTTAAACGTGCAGCAAATTTACTAAAAGCTAACGGAAACGACCTGCAAACGCCGCCATAATTGACCAAAATCAAGGAAAATGGCTGGACAACGAGGGTGTTATCCAGCCATTTTCAAGCAAACGCTCCGTTTTTTGCGAGAGATTCCCCGTCATTCTACATGAATCTTCAATTTTCCGACGGCTGTTTTTGCCTCGAATGTGACCATCTTTGGGGGTCAAGATGGTCATTTCCGAGGGTGATAATGGTCACTTCTGGGGACGGAAATGACCTCCGGGGAGGTGGAAGCTCCCTGAAACGGTCAGGGATGTCAGGGATTTCACGCTGGGAGAGGCCTCTTTTGCCTGTCAGAAACAGGCATTTTCAGGGAATCGCCTCGCAGCACACGGGCCTCAACAAACAAAACTGACATTCCCACGCACGATGAGGACAGATTTGCCTCGCAGCACACGGGCCTCAACAAACAAAAACACCCCATAAGCCAAACGGGCTTACAGGGTGCTGGGGGGAAACAAGTAGATGCAGAACCTACCCTATATACGAAAGCTATGGGGATGGGGCGCGGACAACGCCTGCCTATGTCTGCTGAATCAGGGCGACGGCATCGGCAATGCTGAGCTGCTGCTGCTCGCCCGTCGCCATATTCTTCAGCGTCAGCACTCCCGCCTGCATTTCGCTCTCTCCGACGAGGGCGACGAAGGGGATGCTGCGGGCATTGGCGTATGCCATCTGCTTCTTCATCTTTGCCGCATCGGGATAGACCTCAGTGGCAATGCCGGCGGCGCGGGCGGCGCGGGCGAGCTGCAGGCAGTGGGCAGCCTCGGCAGCACCGAAATTGATGAAGAGCAACTGCGTGCCTGCCTCCGCCTCCGCGGGATACAGGTCGAGCTGTCCGAGCACATCGTAAATACGGTCGGCACCGAAACTGATGCCTACGCCGCTCAGGCCGGGCATTCCGAAGATGCCCGTGAGATTATCGTAGCGGCCGCCGCCCGTGATGCTGCCTATCTCGACATCGAGGGCCTTCACTTCGACGATGCACCCCGTGTAATAGTTCAGACCGCGTGCGAGCGTGAGGTCGAGCTCAAGCGCATTCGTCAGTCCGCCGCGCTCCACGGCTTCTATCACGGTCTCCACCTCCTGACATCCCAGCAGGCCCGTAGCGCTCGCTGCCAGGACGCGACGAATTTCCTGCAACTTCTCGGCGTTCGTGCCAGAGAGGGTGATGATGGGCTGCAGTGTCTCCACCTGTTCGGCAGAGAGGCCGGCGGAGGCAAGTTCGGCATTGACGGCATCAAGGCCAATCTTGTCGAGCTTGTCGATAGCCACGGTGATGTCGATTATCTTGTCGGCAGCCCCCATCACTTCGGCAATGCCGGTGAGAATCTTGCGGTTATTGAGCTTGATGGCTACGCGGATGCCGAAACGGCGGAACACTTCGTCGATGATTTGCAGGAGTTCCACCTCATTGAGCAGGGAGTCGGACCCGACTACGTCGGCATCGCACTGATAAAACTCGCGGTAGCGTCCGCGCTGGGGCTTGTCGGCGCGCCAGACGGGCTGTATCTGATAGCGTTTGAAGGGAAGCTGTAGCTCCTCGCGATGCTGCACGACGTAGCGTGCGAAGGGGACGGTGAGGTCGTAGCGCAAGCCTTTCTCGCAGAACTTTGCTGCCAGTTGGGGCGCGGTGGCTTCCTCGTAGAGCTGGGTGGAGACGGAGCGGGTGAAATCGCCTGAGTTGAGGATTTTGAAAAGGAGCTTGTCGCCCTCTTCGCCATACTTCCCCATCAGGGTGGAGAGGTTCTCCATCGAAGGTGTCTCGATGGGGCGATAGCCGTAAAGGCGATAGACGGAGCGGATGGTATCAAAAATATAGTTGCGACGCGCCATTTCTGTGGGACCGAAATCGCGCGTGCCCTTGGGAATGCTGGGTTTCTGTGCCATTATTTATATAAGATAGGTAATAAAAAATTATAAGTAAGTATATAGTAGGAATGATTATGGCTTATATTTCATAAAAATAATTTTCATTACCTACTTGAAAGGGGAATTAGAGTTCTTTGACGAGATAGATTTGAGTGGGCAAGTGGTCAGAATATCCGTTGAGCCAGGTGCCTCCGGCATGAGTGCGGAGCGGATTGCCCTTGTAGCGGCCCTCCTGCTGGAAGAGGAAGTCGCGGACGAAGATGGCGTGCTGATAGAAGGTAAGCCCCTTGGAGAGGTCGAGCTCAGCCACTTTCTGCGGAGCCTTGAGGTTGTAGCGCGCATCGACGGCGTTGGCGGAGACGAGAATCTGGTCGAAGAGGTTCCAGCGATTGTTGTAGAGCAGCGTGCCTTGCCCTTGTTTGCGCAGGGTGTAATACCAAGGGTTGAAGAAGTCAGTGTCGCCCTGCAGCTCCGAGGCTTTGAATTTGCACGCCATGCCCTTCGTGAGCGAGAGATTGTCGGGGTCGTCGTTGAGGTCGCCCATGACGATGAATTTCATCTTGCCCTCATATTCTGCGGCAAGGGCATCGACGAGGCGTCGCACTTGCTGGGCAGCGCGTTCGCGCGCCGGACTTTCTGCACCGCGGCTGGGCCAATGATTGACGATGAAGCAGATGGGCTCGCCGGCCATGCGCCCGATGGCGCAGAGGAATCCGCGCGTGATGTGGGTGGTGTCGCCATAGAGGGGGAGCGGCACGACGTGGCCGTCCTCCACGCGGAAGCCTAAATCGGCTTGCGGGGCATCGGCGGTGGGATAGATGTAGGGGACGTAGAGCTCGCGGTCGAGCTGGAAGAAGCGGGGATTGTAGAGGAAGGCGCAATCCACGCCGCGGCGGTCGTCGGTGTCATGATGGACGATGCGGAGGCCGCGCCCTGCGAGTGCGGGCTGCGCAATGAGGTCTTCAAGCACCTGCCTGTTCTCCACTTCCGAAACGCCTACGATGGCTGCGCCCGCCTTCACGCGGTCGGTGCAGAGGAGGGAGATGACGTGGGAAAGGTTCTTCAGTTTCGACTGATACTTCATGCCATTCCATGCGTAGGAACCGTTGGGGAGGAAATCGTAGTCGTTCTTTCCGGGAGCATGGATGGTGTCGAAAAGATTTTCAAGGTTGTAGAATGCCACTCCGTAGAGTGCGAGGCGTTTTTGCTGCGTCGTGCTGGCGTGGGAGGCAAGGGCGACGAGGGCAAAAAGTACGAAAAACAATCTTTTCATAGCGTTGCTAAAGAGGGGAATGTTTGGAATGGGGACACGGATGCCACGTGATTTTTCTGAACATGAATGGCGCGAATGGCACGAATGCTGCGCGATTTTTGCTTTTGGACACGGATGCCGCGTGAATGTTCATTGAACACGAATGGCACGAATAGCACGAATGCTGCGCGAACAGCTGTTTGTGAAGTATTCGTGTAATTAGTGCGATTCGTGTTCAGTCAAATTTTCCGCGTGGTAAACGTAGAACACGAATTACCCGAATAGCACGAATGGGCGTGAACTGCTGTTGCGAAGTATTCGTGTAATTAGTGCGATTCGTGTTCAGTCAAATTTTCCGCGTGGTAAACGTAGAACACGAATTACCCGAATAGCACGAATGGGCGTGAACTGCTGTTGCGAAGTATTCGTGTAATTAGTGCGATTCGTGTTCAGTCAAATTTTCCGCGTGGTAAACGTAGAACACGAATTACCCGAATAGCACGAATGGGCGTGAACTGCTGTTGCGAAGTATTCGTGTAATTAGTGCGATTCGTGTTCAGTCAAATTTTCCGCGTGGTAAACGTAGAACACGAATTACCCGAATAGCACGAATGGGCGTGAACTGCTGTTGCGAAGTATTCGTGTAATTAGTGCGATTCGTGTTCAGTCAAATTTTCCGCGTGGTAAACGTAGAACACGAATTACCCGAATAGCACGAATGGGCGTGAACTGCTGTTGCGAAGTATTCGTGTAATTAGTGCGATTCGTGTTCAGTCAAAAAGTTTCCGCGCAGGGCGATTATCCATGCTGCCGCGCATGAAACGCGGTCAAAACACACGCAGAAACCTGCATTTTCGGGCGAAATAACGAGCGCGAAATTAAGTAAAGAATACGAGTCGGACAACAGAAAGCGGCGGATTATGGCAAAAAGTGATGACTTTTTTCCCAAAAACCATCAAAAAGGATGGTCAAAATCCAAGCATATCGCCTAAAAAAAACTAACTTTGCCGTCGGAAAAAGTCGGAACCGGCTTTGCCCATACAGCGCAACGACAGATAAAACAGTATCAAGGGTGGGTTATATTTATTACCACCGTTTTCTTTTCTACCATAGCAGGGTTTCGTTTTGAAGAAGGGCAGCATTGCGCCCATCGCGAAAAACTAATAAATAGAACCCACCTTCAGACAGCAATGAAAAAAGGTACGCTCTTAGTGGCAACCATCCTTGCTGTGGCATCAAGGGCGTCGGCACAGACGCCTGCCGACAGCCTCGCCGTCGATAATGCCGACTTCACCTTCACGGAGAGTCAGCTCGACGAGGACAACGATGCTCAGCAGACGATTTCTGCCATCTCTTCCAAGAAAGACCCCTACCTCAGCGAGGTGGGCTACGCCTTCAGTGCCGTGAGGTTCCGCGTCAGAGGCTACGACAACCTCTACAGCAGTTCCTACCTGAACGGCGTGAACATGAACGACCTCGAACTCGGACGCTTCAGCTACAGCATGATTGGCGGTATGAACGATGCCACGCGCAACAAGGAAGGCGTGGGGCAGATGGACTACAACCTCTTCGGAGTGACGGGGCTGGGCGGCGGCGACAACATCAACATGCGCGCCGGACAGTATGCCGCGGGCAACAAGCTTACCCTCAGCGGCTGTAACCGCAACTACACTCTGCGCGGACAATTCACCCACGCCACGGGCTTCAACCGAAAGGGATGGGCCGCGGCTGGAATGGTGGGATACCGCTGGGCTGACTACAACACGGCGTATATCGAAGGCACGTTCTACAACAGCTTCAGCTACTTCCTTGCCGTCGAGAAACGCTGGGGCGACCGCCATTCGCTCAACCTCTCCACCTTCGGCGCACCGACGGAACGCGCACAGCAGGGGGCATCGACGGAGGAGGCTTACTATCTGGCCAACAGCCACTACTACAATCCGAACTGGGGCTATCAGAACGGGAAGAAGCGCAATGCCCGCGTGGTACACGACTTCCAGCCTACAGCCATCCTGACATGGGACGTGAAGCCATCGGCCTCGCAACGCCTCTCCACGAGCCTGGCGTATAAATATTCCATGTACTCCTCCAGCGCGCTGTCATGGGGCGACAATGCTGCCGACCCGCGTCCGGACTACTACAAAAACCTGCCGTCGAGCATCTTCAACATCTACAACGACAACAAGAACACTCACGATTATCTCGACGCCAACCCGTATCTCACGGACCAGTTCTATCAACTCACGGAATTCTGGCAGACGGAGAGGAACAGGCAGATAGACTGGGACCGCCTCTACTATATCAACCAGCAGAACGCGCAGAACCCTCAGAACAGCAATGGCGAGGCTCTCTACTACGTGGAACGCCGGCATAACGATCAGCAAGCATGGATTCTGAACTCTACGTGGAGCCATAGCCTCAATGCACGGCACAAATATGCCGTCGGCGCAGAGGTGAACCATACGAAGGGCATGCACTACAAGACGATGGACGACCTGCTCGGCGGAAATCCCATCACCGACATCGACAAATATGCTTCGAAAGACTATGGCCGCTACAGTTCTGAGGCGCAGAACGACCTGAACAACCCCAACCGCATCATCGGCGAAGGCGACCGCTTCGGCTACAACTATAATATCTACGTCAACCGCGCAAAGGCCTGGGCCAACTACCAATACTCCTCCAGCCACTGGACCGCCGTCGCCCAGGGGCACATTGACGGAACGGGCATCGCCCGCGAAGGAAAGATGCGCAACGGACGCTATGCCAACAACTCCTTCGGACACGACGGGCAGCGCGACGGCAACGAGGCACGATTCCTCGGAGGCGGACTGAAGGCCTCACTGACCTACAGCCCGAACCGCAACCACAGCATCCTCCTCGCCGCCAGCCTGTCGAGCAATGCGCCGCTGGCAAGAAATGCCTTCGTGGCACCGCGCGACCAGAACAACTTCGTGGACAATCTGACGAACGAGGACATCTTCAGCGCAGAGGCCGCCTACACCTTCACGGCCGGAAAGGTGACGGGAAAGGTGGGGGGCTACTACACCATCTTCCGCCACGGTGTGGAACAGACGGCATTCTACAACGACCAGCAGGAACGCTTCACGTATCTGACGATGACGGACGTTGATCGCCGACACTATGGCGTGGAGGCTGCCGTCAGCTATTCGCCCGACAACCACTGGACTATCACGGCTCTCGGAACTTGGAGCGATGCTGCCTACACGAACAATCCGCACGCGCAGATTAGCTACGACGGCTTGGACGCTGCCACGAACGAGAAGCTCAATGCTTGCACGAACCCCGTCACGGGGGCTGCCGAACCGCTCCGCGTGGTGGCAGACGGCATGAAGGTGGGCTCTACGCCTCTCGCCGCCGTCATGCTCTCCGTGAAGTACAACATCAACTACTGGTTCTTCGAGGTGCAGGGTAAATATTTCGACCGTGCCTATCTGCAGTTCAGCCAGTATCGCCGCCTGTCGAGCGTACTGAAATCGTATGCCCCGTCGAGCTTCGACGCTGACGGCAACATGGTCTATGATGTCACAACGGCAGAACTGGAGGAAAACGGCGGTATTCTCTACAATGCCGATGGCTCGTACAACGCCTCCTATTCGCCGAAACAGGAGAAATTCGACGGTGGATTCATGCTCGATGCCAGCATCGGCAAGAGCATTCGCCTCAAACGCGGCAAGACGATGAGCATCAATCTGCAGGCGCAGAACATCCTGAACAATACGAACCTCCGCACGGGCGGCTACGAACAGAACCGCGACGACTTCTACAATACGGGCGAGGAAAAGGCATATCAGTTCTCGAAAAACCCGAAATACTACTATGCCAATGGCTTCAACTTCTTCCTGAACATTGGACTGCGATTCTAAACATACTACTATGAACCATAAGAACCTACTTGCCATACTCTGCTGCATCGTGGCAGCACTGGGCTTCTCGGGGTGCTACAACGACTTCGATGAAGCTGACACGAAGGGATATACCGTGACGGCAACGGGCATTGCGGAGCCGAACACCACCATCTACGCGGTGAAGGCAAAATACTGCGCCAACAGCTCGGCGGCGGGCACGAGTGCCAACTCCAGCAACTTCTGGACACTGGTGGAAGCGGACGAGATTTTCGAGGGAGTAGTCGTGGCAAACGATATCTCCGGCAATCTCTACCAGTCGGTCTATCTCCGCGAACTCCGCCCGGAGGCTGCCACGGAGGCCGAACGCGACCAGGTGCTGATGCTCGGCATCAAGAGCAGTTGCCTTTATCCTTACTTCAAACTCGGACAACGCGTGCGAGTGAACCTCAAGGGACTCTACGTCGGGGTCTATTCGAAGGCTCCAAAGGTGGGAACGCCGTATTTCACCAGCGCGGGCAATAACCGTCTGGGTCCCATGCTATTCGATGCGCTCCGCACGAATGTTCAGCTCATCGGCGAGCCTAACCCCGATGCGCCTGAGCTACAGCCCATCGACCTGACAGATGCTAAAGGGCAGGCATGGATTAAAGATTCATCGAACCAGACGTGGCAGAACTGCCCCATCCTTGCCACCGTAGAGGGAAAGATGAAGGAGGTGCAGGGCATGGCTGCTAAGAATCCCGAGGCTGGCACGGAAGATACGTGGGAGGGTGTCTATGAGGACATCATCACCTTCACCAATGCTGACGGCACTACGCAGTACTCCAAAATCTATGCGCCTGAATGTCTGCGCGATGCGGGCTATTGCGTCGATCGCACCATTCAGTTCGCCAATGGCTCGGCCGTTACGCTCCGAACTGGCACGGGCAATCGCATCTCCTTCCTCGTCATGCCGTTCGACAGCAGAAAATACACGGGTATGCTGACGTACTATAGCGGCTGGCAGACGGTGTTGCGTGATGCCGATGATATCTACCCGCAAATCGACCCCACCATCGGCACTCCGGACTTCTGATGGGCTTGTACCCGAACACTCATATATATATATAATATAGATACCCCCTTATCTTCACCTCGATACCCCCTTTTTTCACATGAGAAATTTAGCAAAATTCCTCGCTGCCTTCCTCGCCACCACCTTCGTGGCATGCGAAGACGTGCCCGCGCCCTACGAGATTTTCGGCGGCGGCAACCAAAATACGGAGGTCACCTCACTCTATTACTCCAGCAGCAACCTCTACACTGGATGGGAGCTCCGTGCCATCACGCCAGAACAGCCTTGGAGCCAAGGTTCTTCCTACACGCAAGCCACAGGCTATCAGAAGTGGGATGGCTCTGATACGAAAACCAACCGCGAGGCCACGGGCTATCTCATCTCGCCGAAGTTTAACACCGCTGCGGCAGAGACGGGCAAGATAAAAATAGCCTTCGACTATACGCTGCGCTATACGAACAATGTCAGCACTTGGAAGGAAAACCATAAAATCCTCGTCTCGAAAGACTATGACGGCAATCCGGAAAACCTGACCAACGCCTCGTGGACCACGCTCGACTGGACGCCGGAGCCTTCGCCCTATACTGACTGGACGCTCTATCCCAGCGGCGAAATACAGCTGCCAGATGAATTTGCCAATCAGGAAGGCGTCTATGTAGCGTTCTACTTCCATGCGCCTGAATCGGGCTCTACCACGTGGGAGCTGATGAACTTCGTTATCTGCGACGGCATAGCCACGGAAAATGGCAATCAGCCGGGCGGCGGCGACGAACCGGGCACGGGCGAGGGCGACATAGACTACACCAGCTCGAATCTCTATACGGGCTGGAATCTGCTCGCCATCACCGACGGACAGCCGTGGAGTCAGGGCAACACCTACACGCAGGCCACGGGCTACCAGAAGTGGGACGGATCCGAAACGAAGAGCAACCGCGAGGTGAAGGGTTATCTCATCTCACCGAAATTCAATACCGCAGCCTCCAAGACGGGCAAGGTGAAGATGAATTTCGACTACACGCTCCGCTATACGAACAACGTCAGCACCTGGAAGGACAATCATAAGATTTTGGTTTCTAAGGACTACGATGGGAATAGTGATCATTTCAGCACAGCATCCTGGGTCGTGCTCGACTGGATGCCAGAGCCTTCGCCCTATTCTGACTGGACGCTCTATCCCAGCGGCGATATCCAGTTGCCCGATGAATTTGTGAATCAGGAGGGTGTCTATGTGGCGTTCTACTTCTACGCGCCTGCCACGGGTTCTACCACATGGGAACTGATGAACTTCCATATCGTCGATGGCGTAGCCTCTGCAACGGGCGGTGGCGATGAGCCGGGCGGCGGCGACGAACCGGGCACGGGCGGTGTGGATGTAGATTTGACGAAGGCCGACCTCTGCATCAAGGCTACCGACTTGGGCTACAGCAATGCCACGGAGCTCACTAAAATCACCGTCGGCGACATTGAACTGACGGGCGACAAGGGCTCCAACTCCAATCCGCCGAAGTATTACACCACGGGTTCTGCCCTGCGTATGTATCCCGGCAACAGCATGACCGTCGCGGCGAAGAAGAAGATTGCCAAGATAGTGCTCACTTGCGTCAAGGGAAGCGTGGCAAACAATCACGTCGAGGCTAAGCCCGGCAGCGTCACGGTAGCCGACCCGCAGGTTTTGATAGACAAAGTAGATGCTGAGACCGTCGTCGTCACCAATGCCGACACATCAACGGGCACGGCTTCACAACTCCGCTGGACTGCTATCTACGTTTTCTATGCTGAATAAACGCTGGATTTTCCCCCTCCTCTCCCTCGCTCTCCTCATCGCCTTCTCAGGCTGCGATGATGTGAACGGGGAAGAGGAGGATGTTCGTGAGAGCCTCAACGACCATTGCAATGAGAATCTGCCCGACTGCGGGGCTTCCTACGTCTATACAGAGGCGAAGGCGGCGAGCACGCAGTTCATCAGTCGCCTCGAAATGCCGCGATTGCAGGCAGGAGACATCTTCATCGTTCACCAATCGACGGACATGACGGGCAATCCCGTCAATTACAGCGTGGCGTATTCGCCTGAAAATCACCACAGCCGATGGGTGGCGTTCCGTTTCGACAATGCGATGCGCGAGAAGCAGGTGGCGCGCAAGGACTACAGCATACGGCCGCAATACCCGAAAGACCCGCTCTGCACCGTCACCACATCGAACGATGCCTCCTTCAGCGGCTACGACCACGGACATCTCTGTGCCAGTGCCGACCGCCTGTGCTCGCGCCTGAGCAACGACCAGACGTTTTATATGTCGAACATGTCGCCGCAGATGGGCGACTTCAACCAATCGTACTGGACGAAATACGAATCCTTCGTCCAGACCCTCGGGCGCAACTGTCTCTCTGTCACCGACTCCAAGCGCTGGGCAGACACGCTCTACGTCGTCAAGGGTGGCACGATCGATCCGCAGCAGGTGCTCACGTATATCACAGTCGATAAGAACCGTATGCCCGTGCCGAAATACTATTTCATCGCCCTGCTGAAGGTGAAGAACAACACTTATAGTTCCATCGCCTTCTGGGTGGAGCACCGCGACTACGACACCAAGAAGATTCTGAAGGACGAAGACGAGATTTTTGCCCACGCCATCAGCGTGGATGAGCTGGAACGCCGCACGGGCATCGACTTTTTCTGCAATCTCCCGGGCGTCATCGAAAAGAGCGTCGAGTCAGTGTATATGACCTCGGCGTGGAAAAACTGACTTACGCTCCCGTGCAGAGCCGGCCCACTTCTACCTTCCACCTCTCAAAGCCTGTGAAAACAACATGAAAATCCGCAACATCGACCTCGGCGAACACCCCGTGCTGCTGGCTCCCATGGAGGATGTGACCGACATCGGCTTCCGCCTGTTGTGCCGCCGCTTGGGAGCCTCCATGGTCTATTCAGAATTTGTCGCCGCCGATGCCTTGGTGCGCAGCGTCAGCAAGACGTTCCAGAAGCTCCGCGTCGCTGACGACGAACGCCCCGTGGCGATACAGACCTACGGACGTTTCCCCGATGCCGTAGAAGAGGCAGCCGAAATCATCGTCGGGACGGCTCACCCCGATGTCCTCGACCTCAACTTCGGATGCCCCGTGAAGCGGGTGGCGGGAAAGGGTGCGGGAGCGGGCATGCTCCAGACGCCTGACCTCATGCTCGACATCATCAGCCGCGTCGTACGCCGGGTGGGCGACCGCGTGCCCGTCACCGTCAAGACGCGTCTGGGATGGGATGTCCCCGGCCTGTATATGGATGCCCCCGACGGCAGCGGCCGCACGCCCTTCATTGTTGACCTCGCCGAACGCATCCAGGATGTGGGGGCGGAGGCTCTCACCATACATGGCCGCACACGCAGCCAGATGTACACGGGCGAGGCCGACTGGACGCTCATCGGCGAGGTGAAACGCAACCCGAGAATGCGCATTCCCATCATCGGCAACGGCGACATCACGGACGGGGCAGGGGCAAAGGCGGCATTCGAACGTTATGGCGTAGATGCCGTCATGGTCGGGCGGGCCACCTTCGGCAGACCGTGGATATTCCGCGAAATCCGCGATGCGCTCGACGGCACGCACACCTGTATGACTCCCGACTGGAAACTGGACATCCTGAAGGAGCAGATCCACGAGTCCATCGAAAGAATCGATGAATATCGCGGCATCCTTCATATCCGCCGCCATCTGGCAGCCACCCCCCTCTTCAAGGGCATCCCCAACTTCCGCGAGACGCGCATAGCGATGCTGCAGGCCGAGACGGAACAGTCGCTCCTCGACATCCTCGAAACCGTGCGCCCCATCGTCCGGGAGTTTGCCAACCAAACAGAAAATGCCCATCCGACGACTTCATGAAGATACTCATCGTCAACACCACACTCCATACGGGCGGTGCCTCCATCGCCGCCAACCGTCTGGCCGAGGCGCTCCGCGCCGCAGGCAACGAGGTGAAATTCCTCACGAAAGGCAGGTCGTTCGCTGACGGCCTGCGCTTTGTTTGGGAACGTTGCGAACTGCTCTACAGCAACGGCTTCGACTATGGCCGCGTATTTGCCATCGACCATGGGGGCTGCGGCACGGATATCACCCGGCTACCGGAATTTCAATGGGCTGACGTCGTCCATCTGCATTGGGTGAACCAGGCCATGCTCAGTCTGGACGGCCTCGAACGGCTCGTCAGCCAGTGCAAGACGATGGGGAAACGCCTCGTCTGGACACTCCACGATGCCTGGCCGGCAATGGGAATCTGCCATCTGCCGGAGGACTGCCTCAACTGGACCTCAGGCTGCGGCTCCTGCAGATACCTGCGGCGCAATGCGCTGACGCAACTGCTACCCCGCTGCGGACGTTCGGCCGACGACCTCTCCGCCCGGACATTCCGCCGCAAACAGGAAATCTATGGGCAGGGACGCATTGCCTTTGTGGCCTGCAGCCGCTATCTGGCCGACCGCGTGCGCCAATCGCCGCTCCTGGCCGGACAGGAGGTGACGGATATTGCCAATCCGCTCGACACGGACTTCTTCTCCCCCCTCCCCGACAACGGGGGCGAAACGCAGGCGGAACTGCGGAGACGGCTCGCCCTGCCTGAGGGCAAGACCATCCTCCTCTTCGTCTCCTTCAACATCAACGACCCGAACAAGGCCTTCGATGTCTTCACCCGCGCGGTGAATGCCCTTGCCATGCGCGATGCGGCCTTGCGCGAAACGCTGGCAGTCGTGGCCGTGGGGAAGTATGCCTCGCAGCATGCCCACGACTTCCGCTGCACGATGGTGCCGATAGAATATGTGGCGGAACGGACGCTGATGCGCGACCTCTACCGTGCCTCCGATTTCTTCGCCATCACATCGCTGATGGAAAATCTGCCGAACACGATTGTCGAGGCGAAGGCGTGCGGCCTGCCCGTCGTAGCAACGGCGGTGGGGGGCATTCCGCAGATGATCCGCCCCGATACGGACGGCTTCCTCGTCGCTCCCGGCGATGCCGATGCTCTTTCCGCCACTTTGGAGCGCGCCGTGAAGCATCCGCGGCGGCGCGAACTGGGAGCGGCGGCGCGCGCAGAGGCAGTCGATACGTATTCGCAGCAGAGCGTCGCCAATCGATATATGGAGGTTTACGCGCGCAGATAGCTCGCTGCATCTTCGCCTCTGCCCCACACTATTTTTCTCAAGACCTTTACAGGATTTACGGAAACTTCTATAGAATATGATACGATTCACGATAGCCACCGTCTGCTACAACGCCGGACATCTCATTGGCCGCACCATCCGGAGTGTGGAGCAGCAAGATTATAAGGGGATAGAACACCTCATCATCGATGGCAACAGCCAAGATGAGACATTGGCGCAGATTCATTTCTACCAGCAGCGTAACTCCCGCTCTCAGAATCCCCACGAGATTGTCTGTCGTTCCGAACCAGACCGTGGCATTTATGATGCCATGAACAAGGCGCTGCGTCTCGCCACGGGCGACTATATCCTCTACCTCAATGCGGGCGATGTCTTCCACACCCCCGATGTGCTGAGTCGCATAGCCGCCATGCTCGATGCCTCAGCGAATCGCAAGCAGCGTCCTGCCGTCATCTATGGAAACACCGATATTGTCGATGAAAACGGGGATTTCGTGCGCCATCGTCGCCTTGCGCCTCCCGAACGCCTGACATGGCATTCCTTCAAGCAGGGCATGCTCGTCTGCCATCAGGCGTTCTTCGCCCGCCTCGACATAGCCAGAAAATTCACGTACGACGATGAGCACTATCGGCTGAGTGCCGACTTCGACTGGTGCATACGCATCATGAAGGAGGCGGCGCGCCTGAAGCTCCCCCTGCTCAATGCCCGCCTCGTCGTGGCCGACTTCCTCGAAGGGGGCATGTCGAAGCAGCGTCACAAGGAATCGCTACTCGAACGCTACGACATCATGTGCCACCACTACGGCAAGCTCTCTGCCTTTCTGCAACACTGCTGGTTCGTCGTGCGCTCCGTGCTGAAACGCTAACGCCACGGCATTGTAAAACCTACCGGAAATCCCCCTCCTCCTCCCCATGAAACCTTTCACCGAAGACGTTGCCCTGCAATGGGCGATGCGCGAATGCGCCCGCCGCGAATATTGCCGCCACGACCTTGCCGGAAAAATGCGCGCAAAGGGTCTGGACGAGCAGGGCATCGCGCGCATACTTGACCGCCTCACCTCTGAGCAATTCCTGGACGAAGCGCGCTATGCGCAGGCGTTCGTTCACGACAAGATGGCGTACAACGGGTGGGGACGCCTGAAGGTGCGCGAGGCCCTGCGCATGAAGCGGCTGGCAGATGCCGACATTCGCCATGCCCTCGCTGACATCGACGACGATTCATACCGCCGCTCCCTGCGCCGCCTGCTGAAGAGCAAGGCGGCATCTATTGATTTCGACCCCACCAATGCGCAGGAAGCCTACAAAGCCACCATGAAGCTCCTCCGCTTTGCAGCATCACGCGGCTTTGAATATGAGGTGGCATCGCGCGCCATCGCAGAACTTCAGCAGGAAGATTCCTGATTCTCCGCTTCCTCCTTCCTTGAAAAAACTTTCTCCCTCCCTCTCCCTTACCATGTCTCCCACGCTCCGATTTCTACCGCTTCTCCTCATCGTCCTCTTCTGTCATGCGGCTCCGCCTGCCACGGCGCAAACCGTCATCGACCTCCACACGGGGCAAATCTCGGGGAAGAAGACGACGGACTACGATGTGCAGGCGCGCGAAAAGTGGCAACTTGAGCAAGACTCCCTGGCTTACATCGACTGCCTGACGCGGGCTTTCAATTTTCTCCACACGGACTCCCTCGCGCAGGCGCAGGCGCAGTTCGAGCGCGCCCTCTCGCTCCGCCCGAAAGCTCCCGGCAACCGGGTGGTTCACCACTACTTGGCGCGCATCTTCATGGCTCGCTCGCAGTGGAAGGATGCCCTTGCGCGCCTCTCGCGTCTTCTCGAACAGGAGCCTGCGAATGCCGATGTGCGCGCTGACCGCGCTTCCTGCTATCTGCAGCTCAGTCGGTTTGCCGACGCCGTCGCCGATCTCTCCTATCTCCTGTTGCAGCATCCCGACGACCCTCATTTCCTCTTGCTCCGCGCCACGGCTCACAGCGGTGCCCATCAGCCCTACGATGCGCTCGACGATTTAGACACCATCGTCCGCCTCTCCCCTGAAAATGCCGAAGCCTATCTGCTCCGCGCTGAAATCTATCTGGATTTGGGCCAGCGGGGCTATGCGCGCCGCGATGCGGAAAAGGCGTTGCAGCTCGGCATACAGGAGGCGGACATCGAGCCTCTGCTGAAACGCCTGAACTGACCGCCTCTCTCTCATTCTTCCCCCCTGCTAATCCTACTTTCCCCTTGAAATTCCTTTCCCTCCTCTTCTTTCTCATCGCTCTCCCCGCATCAGCCCAGCTGTGGCCGGAGCCATTCGCCATTGCCCCCTACTCTCGCGAGGTGCGGGCCGTATGGTACTGCACGCTCGGCGGCATCGACTGGCCGGGGCGGCAGTATGCCCAGACCGCTGCGAAGGCAGAGCGGCAGAAGCAGATGCTCTGCGAAGACTTCGACCGCCTGCAGCAGGCCGGCATCAATGTCATTCTCTTTCAGGCCCGCGTGCGTGGCACGGTCACGTATGCCTCTGACTATGAGCCCTGGGATGGGGCTATTTCCGGCACTCCGGGCATGGCTCCGCCCTACGATCCCTTGGAGTTTGCCGTCAGCGAGGCACACCGTCGGGGCATGGAGCTCCATGCCTACGTCGTCACCTTCCCCATCTGCAGCACCGCGCAGGCTAAGGCGCTGGGGCGTCAGGCAGTCAGCGCGCGCTATCCCGGGCTGGTGCAACGCTGTGGCGACCGCTGGTTCATGGATCCCGGTATGCCGGGGACGGCGCCCTATCTGGCAGCCATCTGCAAGGAGATAGTCGAACGCTATGATGTCGATGGCATTCATCTCGACTATATCCGCTATCCTGAGCGCGAAATGGCGTTCAACGACAACATTGCCTATAAGAAATGGGGCAACGGCGCGCCGAAGGAGCAGTGGAAGCGCGAGCAAGTGACGCGCACGGTGCGTGCCATCCACGATGCCGTGCGCAGCGTGCGGCCGTGGGTGAAGCTCAGCTGCTCGCCCGTAGGCAAGTATGCCGATTTGCCGCGGGCTTGGAGCCGCGGGTGGAATGCGCGCGATGCCGTCGCGCAGGAAGCGCAGGAATGGCTCAGGGAGGGCATCATGGACTGGCTGTTTCCCATGATGTATTTCGATGGCGATAATTTCTATCCCTTTGCCGCCAACTGGCAGCAAGAGTGCCACGGGCATCCCGTCGTCCCCGGTCTGGGCATCTATCTCCTTGCGCCCGACCAGAAGGACTGGACGCTGGAGAGCATCATGCGGCAGATGAACTTCCTGCGTCAGATAGGCATTGGCGGACAGGCTTTCTTCCGCACGAAATTCCTGTTGGACAACCATAAGGGCATCCTCGATTTCTGCCATGAGTTCTACGCGCAGCCCGCCCTCACCCCTCCGATGACTTGGCTCGACAATACGCCGCCCGAATCGCCACGCGTGAGGCTGGAGCGCCGCGATGGCTATCGGCTGCTCATCAGTTGGGACGAGGTGAAGGACGACACTCCCATCCTCTACAACGTCTATCGCGAAGACCCCTCGGGCTATGTCGAAATGCTCGCCCACCATCTCAGTCAGCCCTATTTCCTCTATATTCCTGCCCTCCCCTCCCGCCTTCACGATAAAATCGTGGTCCGCGCCATGGATGCCTATGGCAACGAGAGCGAATAAGCGGGCAATCCGTTTTTTTTTACTTACCACAAGCATAGGACTATTTGCCAAGGCTTGCGTTGCCTCCCTACAGCGCAAGCCCAAGGAGTCATTCTGATTGCCTTGCCCCTTATTCCTTGACCCCTAATCCCTGTTCCCTGCCGTGCGTTCCCTCCTCATTCTCCTCTTTTGCTGCATTCCCTGCCTCGGTTTCCCCTTGCAGGCTTCTGCCCAAATGCGCCATGTAGGCCGCACCTGGCTCTTCGGCGTGGGCAAAAGCGCGCTCTATGACAGCTATCTCTCTCCCTTAGACTACCGTGGGCCTTCGCTGAGCATCAGCATGACGAACGAGCGGACGGCACGCTGGGGCAAAGGCAGGGTGGACTCCTATGCCCGATGGGCCATCGTGGGGACGATGGCGGAGAATGCCGTGGGGAATGCTGATTTCTACGATGGAACCGTGGATTTTTCGCTCGGATGGCACTACCGCTGGAGCTTCCCGCGCCACTGGACACTGCGCGCTGGCGCGCTGGCAGAGCTCTCCTTCGGCGGCACGTATTCTTCCCGCAATGGCAACAACCCCGCGCAGGGGCGGGCGGCACTCGATGTGGCGGCGTCCGTCATGGCCGACTATGATTTCCGCCTTCTCTCCCGCCTCTTCTCGCTGCGCCTGCAGGCAGATGCTCCCGTGGTGGGCATGATGTTTTCGCCACAATACGGGCAGTCGTACTACGAGATTTTCTCGCTCCACCACTACGACCGCAATCTCCGCCCCACTTATCCCGGCAATGTCCCCTCGCTGCGCTTCGCCGCCCTCCTCGCCTTCCCCATTCGTCAGGCGCGCCTCGTGGCGGGCTATCAGGCCGACATCCGCCAGAGCGACGTGAATCAGCTCCGCCGCCATGCCTGGCAGCACGCTTTCATCGTCGGTTTCCGGCGCCAACTTCACTTCTGATTCTTTCCCTTCCCTATATTCCTCCCCCCTCCTCCCCATGCGCCACGCCATTCTCCCTGTTTTCCTCCTCGTCCTCGCCCTGCTGCCCGCGGGGTGCATCAGCAGCGAGGGCTTCGACGATACGCGCCGCGACAATTTCGAAGCTCTCTGGAGCATCATCGACCGCCACTATTGCTTCTTCGACTATAAACGCACTGCCTACGGGCTCGACTGGGACGAGGTCTATCAGCGCTACAGCCCGCAGGTCAGCGAAAAGATGAGCGACGATGCCCTCTTCCAGGTGCTGACGAACATGACGTTTGAGCTCCGCGATGGCCACGTCAATCTCGCCTCTCCCTCCAACACGGCTTACTTCACTGATTGGTATGAGGCCTACCCTGAGAATTTCAGCGACTCCATCCTGCGCCGCTATCTCGGTGCTGCCGACGAGGTTCGCGTCACGGCAGGTCTGCGCTACCGCGTCCTGCGCGACAACATCGGCTATCTGCGCTGCGCATCGTTTCAGAATGGCATCGGCGATGGCAACCTGCACGAGGTGATGATGTATCTTGCCTCCTGCGACGGCCTCATCATAGATGTCCGCAACAATGGCGGCGGACTCATCACGTCTGCTCAGGCGCTGGCGGGAGCTTTCTTCAACGAGCCGCTGACCGTGGGCTATATGCAACACAAGACGGGCCCCGGCCACGCCGACTTCTCTGCCCCGCAGCCCATCCGCATTGAGCCCGCCGCGGGAATGCGGTGGCAGAAACCCGTAGTCGTGCTGGCAAACCGCCGCACCTTCAGTGCTGCCAATGCCTTCGTCATGTTTCTCCGTGCGTCAGGCAACGTCACCGTCATCGGCGACCGCACGGGTGGCGGCAGCGGAATGCCCTTCAGCAGCGAACTTCCACGCGGATGGTCAGTGCGCTTCTCTGCCTGCCCGATGACGGACACTGAGGGCAACCACACGGAATTTGGCATCGACCCCGACATCCATGTCGATATCACCTCCGACGACTATCAGCGCAGCATCGACACTATCCTCGAAACCGCACTCTCACATCTTCTCCACAAATAAACAGGCCATTTTTCCAAGTTCGTCCTGAATAGAACGACCTATCACCCGCAAAAACATCATTTGAACACGCAAAAATTTATTTTGAACACGAATTGCACGAATTACACGAATAATTTGCATCGGCATCCATACACATTCGGGAAATTCGTGTTATTCGTGTTCAATTTTTATCACGCAAAATATTGGGGGTGAACACGAATTACACGGATTACACGAATATTTTGCATCGGCATCCATACACATTCGGGAAATTCGTGTTATTCGTGTTCAATTTTTATCACGCAAAATATTGGGGGTGAACACGAATTGCACGGATTACACGAATATTTTGCATCGGCATTCATACACATTCGGGCAATTCGTGTTATTCGTGTTCAATTTTTATCACGCGAAATATTGGGGGTAAACACGAATTGCACGAATTACACGAATATCGCGCGGCGGCATCCATACACATTCGGGAAATTCGTGTTATTCGTGTTCAATTTTTATCACGCAAAATATTCGGGTTGAACACGAATTGCACGAATCACACGAATGTGGCGCGGCGGCATCCATACACATTCGGGAAATTCGTGTTATTCGTGTTCAACATTTATCATGCGGAAATTGGGGGTTGATTATGCGTACGAAATGCGGGGAATGACGTTGCTATGCGGCAATGATTATTTTCAGGGGCGATTGTGGTCATTTTGACCCCAAAAAATGATGATTTCGGACATGAAAATGATGATTTCGGGCACGGAAATGATGACTTCTTGGTCGGAAACAATGAGCGGAAATTCCATTTCGCCGTCGATAACAATTGACTGACGGGGCAAAAACGGCGGGACGAGGGGGGAGGGGAAACGCTGCGGACTGACGCTTGACCAACTCCGACTGCAACCATATACCAACCATCTATCAAATCCTACCATACTGACTATCAAATCATTCTTATTGCCAGCTTACAACGCGCAAGCCCCCTGATTGGCGCTTCAATCAGGGGGCTTGCGCGTTGCGGCTGACAGGGGGCAGAGCTATTTGATGCGAGGATAAGTGCCAGGCACATAGGTGTAGCGGTAGGCACTGCCGTGATTCTTCAACCACTCACGGTTAGCCGCGTTGGCAAAATAATTGGAGAACTCACCGTTATTGAGCTTTTCCATAAACAGATCGAGACCTTTGTTCAAACTCCAATGGTGCTCGAAAAATTCAATGTCAATCTGATTGGAGACGATGAGCTCTTCGACAGAATTGACAAAGTCTTCCGACTGCATCTGAGACGTCAGGAGCGGGAAGCAGAGGCGGCCGGGAGCGAATGTGGGGTAGTCGGTCTTGGTAGGGTCGATATCTGAATTGAAATAGCAGCAGTAGGCGTAGCTGTTCACTGCATCGTATGCGCCGACGCCAGCATACGTGTGATAATTGTCCTCTACGCTCTTATCCAGATTCTTCTCCGTGCCGCTGTGATAGCAGGAGACGAGCAGACCCTTGTTGTAACCGACGAGTCCGCCTATCGTACCGTTGCCCGTTGCCCATGCCTCTACTGCCCCGACGTGGGCGCAACCTATCATGCAGCTATTTTCTTCGATGGTGCCAATAAGGCTTCCGGAGTAAATCTCCTTGTTGGCAGGCTCCGTCTGCCGAATCTTTCCATCAGCATAGACGGCGCAGACGAGGCCTTCACAGTGGTTGGCCACGATGCCGCAGCCATCGACCTTCACAACTTCAGAGAACTCAAGGTATTCCACCACGGAATTGGGACCGAGATGGAAGAAGAAGGGCTTACCCTTGAGGTTGCGGATGCTGCTGCCATTGCCTTGGAAGAAGCCGTTGAACCTACTTTCTTCATTAGCCTCATCGCAGTGAAGCCCAATGCCACACCAGTCGATGCACACGCTATCGGGCAGGAAGAGTTCGGGCTGGAGGACGATGTTGGCATCGAGCTTCACGTAGTAGCCCGTGAAGTCGAAGTAGGGCGCGTCGGCAGTGAGGGAGACGGACGTGCCGGAGAGATTCTTGTAAGTGACTGGCGTGCGGTTCGTTCCCTTTACCTCGTGGGCAAAGGAGACGAGCTCCTGCGCCGTGGAAATCAGGAAGGGGTGTGCCTGCGAACCATCGTTGCCGTAGATATCAGAGAGCTTCTGGGTGGTGGGATTGACATAGAGCCACGTGGCATCGTCCTCGGTGGCACGAGCGTCGCCGAAGATGGTGAAGTTGCTCCGTTGGAGCATTTCAGGCGTGAGCATGTTTTGCTTCTTATGAAGCTGACCATTGTCGGGCGTCTCAACAAACTGCCAGTCCATATACTCGGCGCCGACGGTCATTTCCTCGTTCCGGTGGTTGAGGTTGATATGGATGGTGGTGCAGTATCCGCCTCGAAACTCTACTTCAGTGGGCATCTTGGCGGTATAGCGATGGGACTTCATGTTCGGCTGGAGCTTGGTGGAGGGGTCTTTCCATGGCTCCATCGGGTCTTGATAGCTGACGGTGAACTTCATGGTGAAATCCGAGCGCGTGGCAGGAACTGCGAGGGCGTAGAAGACGAACTGCTTTCCGACTCCCGTTCCAGTTCCTTCCGGACGCGGAATCCATGCCTTCGTGTCCTTCTTCTGGTCATACTGGGGCGCAGCCTCAGGATAAAGGACGGCGAGCGCAGCCTGATCGTCGGCAGTCAGAGCCTGCGCGGCAGCAGAGCCTTGTCGCCATTTGTAGAGCGTAGGCATATCGGTATAAACCATATCGCTCACCCTCGACAAGACATCGGCGCTCTCATTGCTGGCAGAGAAGCCGGAGATGTTGACGATGACGCGCACGTTTGCCAAGGCGTGCTTGAAATAGAGCTTCGCTACGGAACCTCCCGGCTCGGCAAGTTTCTGCGTGTCGTAGGTGAGGAGGAGGTCGTCGCGCACGATCTTCGTGCTATCGGTGTGGTCTATCGTATCATCGAGAATGAAAGGATTGCCGAGGGAACCGAAATACGTGTCGATGCCTATCTCCGTGCCTTCGGCATCCGTCGTGTAGCAAAGGGTGTGGCCCCAATCGAACGTCACCGCCTCTGCCTGCTGGGGGAGGCTGTAGCCGATGAAGGTGTGGGGATTGTGGGCATCGCTCCAGTAGATGCGGTCGGGCGTACGGGGCGGATTGGTATTGGTCTGGCCCTTCGTGTCATCGCGCGTCCATCCGCCGGAGGTCTGTCCCTCGCCCACGGCATGGGTATAGACGATGCCGCGATAGGAGAATCCGTCGATGGGCTGACTCGTGCGTTGTATCTGCGTCAGCGTCAGCGCATCTTTGTCAATGAAACGGCTGCGGCCCACATAGAAATCCTTGTCTAAGGCTGGGGCGCGCGAAGCCTTCTCCCCATCCACGCAGACTTCGATGCCGGAGAGGGGCACGGCGTCTTCGCCCGTGGGGAGATGCATCTGCTCTTCGGAGCAGCTCCAGAGGAGGAGGGAGAGCAGGAAGAGGGAAAAAAATTTTGCCAAGGGGGAAAAGATGATTTTAGGTAGGTTCTATAAATTAGTTTTCAATGTAAGGCAGTGTTTCTGTCTTGCTTGGATGTCTTCACGCCTCTCGCACCGTATCTTTTTGTCTTTCATTCAGTCACGTAGCCCGCTACGCTCCCTCGTGAAAAACAAAAACCTACGGCACGATAGTCGCAAATACATCGCAAGCTAATTGATAGAACCTACCTTTAGATAGGAGGGGAGATAACGGTGTGCTATGGGTTTGGCTCGGCGGGGGCGGGCTCGGCGGGCTTCAGCATGACGGAATAGGCACAGCCTTCAGCAAACTCCTGCTGCGCGAAGGCGATGCGATAGCGCCGCTCACCATCGCGCAGCCAAAACACGGGGGCTGCGGGGAGGACGCAGGGAGGAACGTAGAGCAGAAACTCATTTGCCTCGGGCGAAGGGCGGTGGCAGGTGTAAGTGGCAGTGTTGGGAATGGGGCCCCATATCCTCGCGTACTGCGTTTCGCCCAAATCAGTAGGGCCGCCCGAGAGCGTGGCGATGCTGGAACGCCCCTTGCCCTGACCATAAACGGCAGCGTCGCCTTCGGCAATGACCTCCACGCCCAGTACTTTGCCATTGAGGGCATAGCCGCAGGAGGCCTTTTCGCGGTAGGAGAACTTCTGGCTTTCATAGCCCATGGGGGCATAATAGTCGCCGACGACTATTTCTGCGCCATCAATGTCAGGCATTCCTTCGAGCGTGAGGACGGCGGCGGAGGTAAGAGGAGCGGAGAGCTGGGAAGCATCGACGGTGACACGGAGCTTCGCCACCTTATGCCGGAAGTTGAGATGCACCTCCTGCGCGCCCGTCTGCCGAACGCCCTGCGCCCAGAGGACATCGCTCTTCTTGAAATTCTCCGCCGTGCTCTGGTCGGCACAGAAGAAATTGCTGGGGCGGCTATAGCGATAGTTGTCAAAGACGAAGATGCGGGTGCCGGTGGTGTTCTGCGCCGTATAGATATATGTGGTGGCCTGCGACTGCACGCCGAGGGAGGCGACGAACGGACTGGCATCCGTGATGGTCAGCTCATGGAAGGCAGAACTCCACGACTCGCCCAACTGGTGGTCGGAGGTATAAGGGCAGATGATTTTCATGCGGAACTTGTCGCCCGCCTCCCATTGGTCGCCCGCGACGCTGGTGCGGAGGGGGAGTTCGCCATCGAAGGGCGACATGGAAATGTGCAGCCGCACATCAGTCTCTCCGCCTGAAAGGTCAGGCAGCGCATCGTCCTGCGAGCAGGCTGCAAAGAGGCTGAGGGCAAGGACGAGGAGGATGGAGAAAAACGGCTTGTCGGACATAGAAGGATGAAGGAGGTCAGTTAGGTTGTTCGATGGGATTCCAGGCATCTGCCTCGGCACCCGGACTATCGGGGAGCAAGGTGGGATAGCGATGCTGATAGCCCACGGTGTTCGACTCGAAGTGCATACGGCACGGATGATTGGCACCGCGGTTGGCGTTGTACCAGCGAATGGCATAGTTCATGGCGTGCCAAGGCGCGAGGCCATAGTAGTTTTTCCAGTCAGCAAGGTTGATGAGCGTTGACATCTCTACATCGTGGGTGAGAAAGTCATTCTTCGCCCGCAGGATGTCGGTGTTTCTGCCGCGGATGTACTCGAGCAGGGAGTAGTCGTCGGGCGTTGTGCCTACGGCGTTGGCTTGGGGGGAGAGCTCCGTGTCATAGAAATTGCACATGAACGTCCTGAAGGATGGGAGTGCGGAGCAGTTGCGCGTGCTCTTCTGAGTGGCGAGGGAGATTTGGGGCTTGAAGACGGGGGTGGCATTGGCATCCGCGCCGATGAGGGCTCCGCCGCTGATGCCCCGGGCAGCCTGCATGCAGCCGAACATGTTCAGGCTGCTGGCAGTGCCGACGAGGGCTCCGCCGGCATCGCCGACATGGATGCAACCGACGACGTATGACGTGCCGACCACGCCATCCTCCATCTGCATCACCGTGGCTATGCTGCTGCCGCTGCTGGGAGCGAGGAGCGAAATGCCCGCGATGTAGGTGGGATTGACGGCTGTATGCAGGAGCGCAGTGGGATGGGTGCTCTCGATGCAAAGGTTCGTGATGGAGGCTCCTTCCATAGCGCGCCCATTGACATAGCCAAAGAGCTGCTCATTGCGCATATAGACATTGCTCAGCGTATGCCCTTGCCCATCGAATTTGCCCATGAAGGGAGTGGCGGCGGAGCTGCCGATGCTCTCCAGAGCCCAGTCGCTGAGGTCGAGATTGGCATTGAGCTTGACCTGAAAGTTCATGCGGAGGTCGTCGTCGTAGAAGGGGAAGGGGCCGCGCAGATAGTCGCGCTCGGTGTATGCGGCACGGTCGGCGTTGGCAGGATAGTAGCGGTCGTAGAAGATGTAGCCTTCCTGCTCGGCTTCTTCCTCTGTCACCCATTCAGGGTTCTTCTGATCGTTCGTGCGCGACCATCCGTAGGTGGCGGGTTCGCGGATGACCTGCCCGCCGACGATGGTCTCCGTGTAGGTCTTGACGAGGCGATAGAGGCCGGAGGTGCGCGTGGCGGCAGTGCCATTGACGAGGTTGATGAACTCCAGAAACTCCTTTTCGCTGGAAATCTCAAAGACGGGGTTGTAATCGCGCATGCCGGCGGCGGCGATGGCATCGGCGATGGCCTTCTTCCACCATTGATAGTAATCGGCATCGCCGGGGGTGGAGACGGGGCGTTCCACGATGGCAGACTCCAAATCCTGACTGCCGGCATCCTGCTCCGTCCACGAAAGGTTCTTATCGACTACGACGTAGAAGGCATTGTAGCGATAGCCGACGGTGAACGTATAGCTGACGCCGACTTCCATCTTCAGGCCGTTGGGGAACATCTTGATGGGATTGCCATTGGCATCGGCGATGGTGTCGCCCTTCTCATCGCGCTTGACGACATCGTCGAGCGAGAAGATATGGTAGGTGCCCTCCACCTTGCCAATTTCGCTGTTCATTTCGTCGCCGTCATTGACGTCGTAAAGATAAACGCGGAAGCGGGTGTAGGGAGGCAATACGAAAAGATTGCCCTTCTCTGAGCAATTGCACATATCGTAGGGGATGGTGATGAAATAATGACCACCATTGATGCCGCAGAAGAAGGGGCGTTTGGCTTTCGTCTCTACTTCTTCCGTGGTGCAGGCTCCGAAATTCAGGAAGCACTGGTCGGGCTGCTCTTCGAGCCGCCGGACTTGGTCGTCGCTGAAGTGATTCCAATACGTGGTATCTACGGCTTTGAGCGTACCATTGTCAATATTTACTCCGGCGGGCATACACATTCGGCGATAGACCTGCGTGACGGCCTCGCACTCCCTCTGTGCCTGCTCATCGGTCTTGCCCGCCTCGGTGGAGGCATTGTCGTTTTCGGTCGTATCGTGGTTGTCGGGATATTTATAATCCTTCCATCCGTCCGGCCGACTGGAGCCGTCGGGCCTGATGTTGGCGCAGATTTCAACTCGCTGGATAGCATTGCCGCTGGCCTTGACTTTGAAGCAGATGCGCGCGCCCTGATGGTTGAGCACGAGAGGGATGCCCTCGGTCGGGCCAGAGGCGTTCACCCAGTCGGCAATGCAGAAGTCGGGATAGAAATAACTTTTGCTGGCATTGCGCAGGGAGTTGTTGAAGTTGCTCTGGCTCCATGCCCTGAAGCGCAGTGAGCGGCCGTTGTCCCAAGTGAGGGAGTCGGAGGCTTTCTGTGTGAAGGCTTCGTAAGTGCCATTGCGGTCGAGGTCGTCATAGCCCTTCCGCCCGGCTTCGGGAAGCCAGTCGGTGCCGAGATTGATATTGCCCGCAGCATAGCGGTGCATGAGATAATAGGTGCGGTAGGCTGTATTCGCCTCCCATCCCGTGCCGTCCGTCTTCAGGTAATTGCGATAAATGCGCATACGGTCGTTCTGGTTGAACGAACCATTGTCGTTGCTGGTATAACTGGTAGCGCGCGTGGAGAATTGGTCGGCAATGGAGGGGTTGAAATTGACCGCACGGCCCAACAATGCCTGCTGTTGTTCGGGCAAATGCCATTCATCCTGCTGACAAGCCGTGACGACGGTTGCCAGCAGGATGAGAAAGACAGTATGTAATAATTTCTGCAGCATGGGGATATGGTGTAGCACCTTTTACTTTGGCTGTATCTTCAATTTTATTTATAGACGGGCATGGCGGGACGATGGTCGGACACGGGCTGATCAGTGTTTTCCTTGCAATTCTCCACATTGCCCGTAATCGTTCCATCACCGAACAGCTTGGCACCCTTGACTGTGAGATTGAGCACCTCTGCGCGCCAGCCAGTCCGTGTAGCATCGTCCTTATAAGGAATCCAATAATCCCCTTCTTTATGGACGTTGGCTTCATACTCTCCCGTATAATTAGGCGTAGTCTCCTGCTTCGTGGAGTAAATGCCATTGAGTCCGGCAAAAAGTGCAGTGCCGGAAGTGTGAGGGATGATGATGTAGAACACCGACGGCTTGACATAGAGCTTAAAAGAACCTGGGGCATCGGGTACATAATACTCACCTGCCATGACTTGCGCCAATGTGGGATGACGCTGGATGTATTCATCCCGGGCTGGAGTTTTGACGGTAGCGGTGGTAGCCTTAACGGAAGAGGGAAGAACCACATAGTCATGGCTCGCCTCTCGGGAGCCTGCGCCCACATAGTACTCTGTTCCTGTGCCGCCCTCTATGGGACGAGTGAGGAGCGTACGTTTGTCGTACGTCTTGCCACCTATGGTATAGAGGTCGGCATCTGTATAATTGACAGATTGGAGCGTGGTTTTGACATAGGAAACGCCATTGACGGTGGCCAGCTCATCTTCCGCATAATAGACTGCGGGATGATGCACCTTCTCATACAACGATTCAGGAAGGGCGAACTGCGCGGTGACGACGTTGGATATACCCTCCGGCTTTGTGGTATAGAGCGGAACTTGCTGCTCATAGAGGGCATAGTTCGTGGTCTCCTGATATTCCTTCCATTCCTCGCCCGTATGCGTCAGAGTAATAGTGTGATACTGAAGGTCGTCCTGCCCGAAGGCATCGAGGTGCCCCGTGAAGACGAAAGTATCCGGGAGCAGGCGGGCATCAATCTCCATGTCGAGACTGAGGTTGAAATAGTCGCCGTGGTGCGCTCCCCCCTCGTGGGCTTCGGAGAAATATTTAATCCAGGTTTTCTCGCTGAGGTATTGCCCCGTGGCATCATCTTCGCCCGTCGTGCCTTCATCGTAAAAGCCACCATCCGTCACCTTGTCGCCACCATCATTGACATACGAGTCCTTGCGGCGCGTATAGGCGCGCTGCCACGAGCTGCCGGCAATGGAGAGTTTATTGCCGTTCTTGTTATCGACACCGTAGTACCAGTCGGTGGAAGTGGTCTCTTCCCACTTCTCCGAACCCGAGGTATTGTAGTCGATGCCTTCGCGGGAGATATGCAGATACACGATGGTCTCATAGTTGGCATCGAGGTCGAACACGAACTCCTTTTCGTAGGTCAGCCCGTTCTCAAGAGTGACGAGGAAGTCTATCTTGTTCTTCCTGCCGGCTATCTTCTGCCGTTCGGTTTCATCATTGTAGCCCGCCTCGTCGTACATCACATTGTCGTAGGAGGTATAGGTGGGACGCACGATGAGGTCATAGATGGGCACTTCGCTGAACACCATCCGCTCATAGCCCTTGTCAGCAACGGCCTTGTTGCCGGCAGCGACGGCATCGACTTCACTCTTGCCGCCACTGATGGCTTTGTTGTAGGCATTGAGATAAATGGCGTTGATGGCAGAATAGCCTTGGCTTTTGGGGTAGAATGATTCCTTTTTGCCGATGTAGGCCACGATTTGGGATTCTTCGCCATAGAAATGCGGCACCACCTTTCTCACCTTCTCAGCCCACGTAGGTGTGAGGGTGTGGAGCTGCGTCGCGCCGTCATAGACATCCTTCACGCCGGCGAGGACATCTACGTTGCAGAAACGAATGGAGGAGGAGTTGGGGTCATCGCCCTGCACCACGCCATCTATCTCTACCGACTTCGCATAGCCCTTGATGGTGGTTTCGAGAGTGGGGTCGATGAGGATGTATGCCAACACATGGGCAAGGCGATGGCGGAAGGGGAGGATAATGCGGGAGACAGTGGCGGAGATGTGGGTGTTGGCAGGCATTCCGAGGTAGTGGGAGAGGAGGGTGTAGTTGCCCAATGCGCCGTCGTCGCCGACGCTGACATCGCCGCTTTGGTTGGTGGTCAGATGTTCCACCTTCGTGACCGTGGTGTTCGAGCCATTGACGAGGGTGCGATCTTGCTCAAGCTCAGTCACAACGTTGGTATAACGAATGCGGTTCGGCACGAGCACTCCCTCGAAATAATGAGCACCATTGTCCATCCAGCGCGCCTTCTCCGTCGTTTCCGTACCGTCGGCAGCACGATAGTTGAAGGTATAGACGGCATATCCGCTGTTGGGGTTGGTGTCGTAGAAATCATCGTTTGACGTTCCGCCCTGCAACTTCAGGATTGCCTCTCGCTTCGTAGCCGGTTTGCCCACCTTTCCATACGTGATGTCCAGCCCTTTCTTGAGGGGCTGTATCAGCCAGGCCACTTGCTCGGCAGGCATCGTCTCGCCCGCCGCACGGCTTTGCGGTGCTGCCTCTTCCGCTATCAGCATGTCAGCAGCATCCACGCCAATCTCGATAGGACTGCCCACGCCCTCATCGCCGAAGGCCCAGACGGAGTCTTCGGTGCAGGAAGGAAGAAGAGTGAGGACGGCGGATGTCCAGACGAGAAGGGGAATATACAGGCGCATAAGTTTGTTAGAAATCATTATCGTAGTCAGGCATCACACTATTGCGTTTGCCAATCACTTTCTCTTCACTGAGCCCTTCAGCCCACGTGTGTGCGCCGACGGCATCGAGCTGCCACCAGTTACCGACACTGGGATTGTCAGCGTCCATACCATTTTTCACGGTATTGATAGAGGAGGAAGAGGCGTAGCAAGTATAGGCGATGATGGCGGCTTTTGAAGATTTGTCGGTGCTCTCGGCCGTCGCCCGCACCGCGCTGAACCAGCTCGTGCAGTCAGCAATCTGCAGACAGGGGTCTTCTGCCCCCTTGGGGACCGTGCCGCCGACGATGCCGCCATAGTAATTATTGACAGACCCCTTGGCAGCAGTAGAATTTGCAGCGCCGGAGACGGCATCGGCAGTATTGCCGAGATAGACGCTCTCAAGGATTTTGGCTCTTGCAGCGCAGGCAACGATGCCGCCGGCATAGTGCTTGGCCTGCGTACCGAGGGTTTCGGGCATCCACATCCTGACGGGCACTTTCACCTTGCAGTTGGCGACGGTGGCACCGCCGTATGCCCAGACCACGAGTCCAGCAGCCGTGGCGGCCTGGACGTTGATGTCCGCCGTGGCGGCCTTCACCTGGATATTGCTGAGCCTGCCCTTCGTGCCATAGACGGCATACGCCAGGGGGGCGATGGCGTCTTCGGCGGAATATTCGTTGCTGCTGTTCACCGAGGGCTTTGCCACCAGGGAGTGTTCGAGCAGGAGGGTGAGGTCCTTGATTTCGCCCAGCACATAGTTGAAGAGCATGGGGGCTGTGGTGTATTGCGTGGCGTCGCCTTCCGCCGGCCCCTTGCCCGTGGTGGTTTCCACCGTTTTGGGGTCGGTCGTACTGCTGCGCAGGGTGATGGTCTTGCCGTTGCCGTCGAGGTTGAAGCGGACGTTGTTCGCGGCATTGAGGTCGTCGGCCACGACTTTGCCGAACGGCCAGTCAGTGCCGGGGGTTGCCGTGCTTTCTACCGCGAAACTCTGGGAGATGCGGTAGTGCTTGTCCGCAACATTGTAGCCGCTACTCATGATTTGCTTCAGGTCTTCCTGACAGTCGATGACGGCATTGAATTTCGGCCCGGCGTAGGCATTGGGATTCGTCTGGTCGTTCTCGTCTGCAGGGTTGCAACGGTTGAGGGCAACCGTCGGCCAGGCGTTGGAATAGGCCCGCAGGGCAGAGGCAGTGGCAAAGATATTCTTGAAGCGGTTGGCCTCCTGCCGGACGGTGATGCCGTATTCGAATGTATTGGAGGAAACACGTCCGCCGGCATAGCCCACGATTCCGCCTCCCATCACTGTGCTTTCGCCATTCACGGCGGCATTGACGGTGCATCCGTCAATGACAGCCATCGACGTTTCGTCCTTGCTGACGGAGACAGCGGCCAAGCCGCCTATGTAGTTCTTATAGGTATGCCCGTCTTCTGCCGTGATGTCGCATCCCTCATCGCCCCATACGGGGAGCGTGGAGGAACACTGGTAAATCGTGCCATGATTCAGCCCGACGAAGGCGGCGACGGTGGCTTTCGCCGTCGTCCCTTCATGGGCGACGCTGACATTCACGCGCTCTATCGTGCCATCGTTCTGCCCCGCCACTACGTAAGGCACCGTGGTGCCGTCAGGGACGAGGATGGTGCCATTGGCGAGGTTGCCCGACGAGGAGATTTTCCGGAAGAGTTGATGCGATGTGGAGAGCTGGCATCCCGCCAGGTTGAGGGTGGCATTCAGGTCGTAGTCTGTTGTCCAGTCATCGGGAAAATCGAGGGGCAGTTTCGGAGGCTGTATGATGCCCACACTGCCTTGGCAGTTCTTCTTGGGGTCGCTCAGAAAGTCTATGAGTGCCTCGCGGCTGGCGATGACGATGGGGTCGCCGTTCTGCCCGTAGTCGTCGCAGATGGTGCTGGTGGCCACCTCCGTCCAGTCTTCTATCCACGCCGTGATGAGAATCTTCCGGCTTTCGCGCGAGAGGGTGACCTCGATGGTCAGATGTTTCCCTGCTTCGAGGTTATAGGCTTCATCGGCAGCTGCCTGCTCTTCAGTCGTACCATTGACATAGCGCTGGTCGTTGGAGGCATAGAAGGAGAAGTGCTGGGTGGAGAGATTGATTTTGGCAATGATGTCCTCGTCCTTCCGTTCGGCATAGTTGTGCGGCATGACGATGGCGTCATAGCGCGTCGAACTGACGCCCGTCTGTTCGGGGCCGTTCTTGTCGGCAGGATAATCGATGAGCACCTCCTTAGCCCAAGGCTGATTGATGGTGATGGCCTCCTGCTCGTCCTGCTCGTAACTGCTGATGGCCATCTTGATGTTGCTCGCAGCGTTCTGAAAGTTCAGGGCTTCGCGCTGCACGCCCTCGCCAGCGCGGAGGATGACGGTGATCCATGCCCGCTGATGACGCATGAAGAGGGGAATCTTCTTATATGCCTCCGTGTCCATCAGCGAGGGGCCGAGCCATGCCTGATTGGCTTTGTACCACTCCTTGCTTGTCATGGAGAGCATCTCGTCAGGACTATTGCCCGTTCCGGCATCGGCATCCCAGATGGGCAGATAGGAATGCCCCGCGAGGTGGTCCATGGCGAGCCATTTCTCCTGACTGCCTTGGTCGGCGGAGAGGGGGGCGGCGTTGGCAACGGCTTTGAAGCCCCACTGATTGACATTGTCTTGCCAATAGAGGGGCGTGGCGTTCTCCTCCACTTTCAGGGTGCCGTCGTAGCCGGCTATGGGATTCTCCTCGCCGGTGGTCTGCGTGGGGCGATAGGTGCTGCTGCCTTGGGGGGAATCTTCCCCTTGGCGATACATTTCGATGGTGAAATGATAGTCGTGACTGACGGGCTTGAATGAATCCACGCGCTGCTGCCATTCTTCCTTCGTCGTGCGCAGTGCGCGGCTGTCGTCGGGCACGAGCGTGGTGAAGGCGATGGGGCTCCCCTCCTCTATCGCATCGTCGCCGCCGAGCCACGTCCAGTCGTCGCCGTGGCAACCCGCGAGGGGCAACAGCGTCAGGAAGAGCAGAAGATGAGGGAGAAAACGTTTCAAGATGGAGAAGGATTTGGGGTTAATTGTCGATGGTGCCATCGGTCTTGTATTCGAGTTCGCTGGCAGGCACTATCCAGTCAGAAATCTCCGTGCGGATGATGGCAAGCGTTCCGCGGCGAAGCTCGATGTTCCAGATATATTTGTAGCCGCTTCGGAGGTTTTTCAGGTTTTCGTCGGCGACGACGTAGGTGACCTCATGGAGAATCGAGGTCGATGCCTCCTTCCAGGTGATGCGGATGGCCTGAAGTTGGCCGAAGGCGATGGCATTGTATGCCTTGAGATAACCCGTGGGGTAGCCCCAGTTCTTGTCAGCTCCAGCCTCGCTGTCAAGCATGTCGAACATTTCAAAGGAGGTGCCGTAGGGGTTTCGCTGCAGCTCTGAGTCGGGGAACTGCGAGATATCCACGGTCTTGTAGGTCGTTGTCGCCAGCTCGCCCTGCGCATTGATTTGCGTGAAGACGTAGGCGGTGTCGGTGATGCCGAGGAGCTCCACTTTCTGAATGTCGTCCTTGGAGAGAACGACGGAGAGGTCGGCAGAACCCTTGATGTTCACCTGAATTTGGCTGAACTGGTGCTTGAAATAGAGGTTCACGCGGTTGGCACTCTGCGTAGCACCGAGGGGTGACTGTATGGTGAGGGCTTGGCAAATGTCGGGCTGATCGGTGATGCGCTCTATCGTCTGCTCTGCTCCGTGGGAGTCGCGGCGCGGGGCGCGCGTGAGATTGAAGGCGTTGGCACGTATTTCTCCCAGCGAAACATCGGCGGGCTCGAATTTCAAGCCGTTGGAGCCCTTCGCGTCAGTACCGACGATGGTCGTGGCGTGGTTGAGGTCGGTCCAGGCGAGGAAGGCGTGCGGCCGGCGGTTCTGCCAGTAGAAGCAGGTGGCACTGTCGTCGTTGCCATAACTGTCATACTGCGTAGGCTCGGCGTATGCCCGGTTCCAATAGAGCGAATTGCCCATCGTGCCGCTCACCTTCATCCAAGTCGTGATGTCTGTGCCGTTCGCCACGTCGAAGTCTTTCACGGCAGTGTCGGCAGAGGCGATGTAGTACATTCGGCAGACGAAACGGTGGGCATCGGGCATATAGTAGGTGGCACCGGGGGTGATGTTGGTGCCTTCCCGGGCTTCTCCGGCGCGCGTTCCCACCTGATTGGACGTTGTTCCGGCGGCGAACTGCACCATTTCGCCCTGCATCGGATGGAAATCGTCAGGACATCCGTCGGACGACGCTGCATCCACACAGCCGGCGAGCAGTAACAAAGCTGCTACTGCTACACAGACGGACAGGGAGACATGTGGGAGGAGATTTTTCAAGATAGGTTTTCTATGGAAAGAATAGGGGAAATGGGGGCTGTATATGCACATCACGCTCAGGACGCACCACTTTTGGGGGTCAAACAAATCACTTTGAGGGGGCGAAATGACCACTCTGAGGGGCGAAAATGACCACTTGGGAGGGAAAAACACATGCGCCGCGGTTAATCCCAATCCAGGGAGGCATTGCCATTGCCTGTGGTTTCGTCCCACGCCTTGACGAGGGCTCTGAAAGTGATGGCTTCCTTGGTCAGATGAATGGTATATTTGTAGTGCTGACCGCGCTGCCACGCGGTGATGGGGCTGGAGGAGCCGTCCTGGCAGGTGTTGAGCTGAAGTTTGTAGGTCGTGCCGTCCGCCAGGGTGATGAGGAGGGAGGCATCGGGAAGCGTTTGGGGAACGACGCAGTATTCATCGAGGGCTGCTTCACTGCCTACTTTATAATTGGCAGGGCGGAAGCCGGAGATAAGAGTCGGTTTGACGGCGGCAGCCTCAAAACTGATATTGCCCGTCAGCATATCCAAGGTTCCTGCGTCAGAGAGATTCGTGATGGAGATACGCGCGCCTGCCAGTGCGACGGCATCAGCACCCTCGGAAGTGGTCAGATTGACCGTCACCTTGCTCATGACGTGCTCGAAATGCAGGGGGACATCGCCCGTGCGAGGGGTCAGCCGTACCTCTTCCGCCGTTCCTACCTTCGCCTTGTCAGCATCAGCGTCGCAAGCGTAGCCCCAAAGCACGTCGGATCCTTGCAGCATGGCAGTAGTGGCTGATGTGGGAGAGAGGGCGCGGAAATATGAGGCATCAGACTGGCCGGCCCAGTAGATGGCGGGATCGTAGTTCCAATCGGGGTCAGCCCATGTCAGGGTTGTGCTTTTCGTGTCGAAACTCTGCGTGTTGCTCTTATAGATGTCTAATCCTTCGGCCCGCAGCTGTTCGTCGATGCTGCCCTTAGCCGTAATGTCAGGGTTGAACTGTATGATGCCTGTGCCGGAAGCCTCAACGACTGTCCAATCTTTCAGCGTGGCAGAAACACTGACCCCTGCCTTGCTGACGCTGACGTTCAGGACATAGTTGTAGCCCGGCTGCATTTTGCCACCTTGCAGCCCCTTGCCCCAGCTACCATCCTCAAGCAGCCCGCTCGTGACCTTCACTTCGTAGTCATTGTTCTCCACATTGGATATTTTCAGGAGTGCATGGCCCTCAGTGAGGAGCGTCTGGGGAACGACGATGGCCTGGAAGGTAGAGGCGTTTTTATACATCTTCACTGTGCCAACGTCATAGCCGGGGGTTGATTCCGCTTCCGCTATTTTCAGCGTAGGCGCAAGGGTCTTGCATCGGCGGTTCATGCCTTGCAGCTCCACGGTGGTAGCACTGAGGGCATCGTTGCCAAAGCCATCCGCAGCCTCGACGTTCACCGTCACCATACTCATGGCATGGGTGTAGGGGAGCATCAGTGTGCCGTGACTGCTGCTTGCGCTCGTACCATGAACGTAGCTGACGGGAGTCTGCTCCGCGCTCCAGAGGAGGTCGGCATGGCGGAAGTCGGCCGCTTCGGTCTGGTCGTAGGGGATGCGCCATTCCAAGGTGCCGTCTGCCGCGACGAAATTGCTGGCGAATCGATGTCCGCCGTTGTAGCAATAGCCGTAGTAGCTTTGCAGATAGTGGTTGTCCGTGGCGATATGGGTAGCATCGCCTTTGCCGCCTGCGCTGAAATCATCCCAAAAAAGGGTGGGCATAGCGGTCAGATCGGAGGTCTGCATGGTGTTGGCAGGGGTAAGCCCAAGGGCTGCACCCGTGCCAATGGGGGTGATATCGCCGTCACCGCTGTATGCGACATTGTTGCCTGAGCCTTTTATGAAGCGCACTAACTTGGGGCTATTCTGCACATTGACCACGTTTCGCTCTGCCGCTCCACCCTCCCACGTGACATGGCGAAGATAAGCCCACAGCGTATCGCCCTGCGCAAAATCCTTCCCCGTGGCCCTGACAGCAGGAGCCGAACGATCCAGCAGGGCTGCCACCTGCACGGGGGTCTTCGTCTCACCGTTGAGGTAAGGCGTTTCCCATTCAGCTTTGTCAGTGCAGCCCATCAGCACTGCGGTGAGGAGGAGGAGGTATAGAAGGTGTTTCGTCATGGTCATGTGGGGGTGTTTGTTTCAGGGATATTGACATCGAGCGTCAATGCTGCCGAGAGGTCGTTGAGGAGGAAGTATTGCCCGCGCTGGAGTTCCTGCGATTGGCTCATGCACCGATGGCGAGGCCATGCGCAGTCATGAGGCTACATCCAAATGTCTTCGCTGCCCGTCACGTCCGTCCAATCCTTCAGGGTGGCACTGACCTTGATGCCCGTCTTGGTGATGTTCAGCGTATAGATATAGCGTTTGCCAGGCTCCCACGCGGTGATGGTCTTGCCATCGACCTTGATATTCTTGATACCCAGCACCGTCTCATAGACATCCGTATTCGTGCCGTCGCCTATGGTAATGCGGAACTTCAGGTCGTCGTCTGCGGCGTTCGTCAGACTCTGTGGGACAACGGCATTGCGGTAGTTGGCATGCTGATTCGTAAGAGCGCCGTCGATGCCATTATCGTTTGTCATCTCGAAATCCGCTGTTGTCTTGCCCGTGAAGTCAGACGTTCCATCGGCAAACTTAATCATGCCTTCCGTGTAGCCATTGATGATTTTCACCTTGGTATGTTCGTTGATGGAAATGCCATTGGCAAGGGGGTTGCCCGAAGCGTCTGTGCTCGTTGTGAGTTTAACGATTACCTGCGCCATGGCATACTGGAAGTTCATGTGCAGCAGACCTTCGTCGGCGTGGCTACTGCCATCGGGGGCATCGGTAGCGCAGATACCTTCTGTGTTATGCCCATTCTTGCAAGTCTCATCGGGCGTTCCGTCAGCCTTGCGAGGCATTCCGAGCATCAGGCACGAGGGGTACGTGTTTGCTGAATAGTCGCAATTTTCGACCGCAATGCCAGTTGCCGACACATCTGCTGCGGCAGGACCTCCCGTCTCCCCAACCTGCGGCCAGACTCCACGGAAGAAATAGTGCGTCTGATGGTCGGGCCAATAGAGCTGCGGGGTCATGGTGTATTTGCTGTCAGCATAACTCATCTGAGCCTTATCTTCGCCGCCATTATAAGGCCCTGCCGTCTTATTTGTGCTGCGATAGAGGGTAAAGTCTTTCGTAAAGTTTTCCAATCCATTAGTCTCCGTCACCACTTGTCCGTAGCACTTTCCGAAATTGATGATAGGCGTTTCGTTCGCAGCCGTCACCGTGTCCCAGTCCTTAATGGTTGCCGTGACATCGACGCCAGTTTTATTGACGGTGACATTCAGCACATAGTTCGTGCCTTGCAGCAGGGTTTTATCACCGCTCGTAATCGCAGCATTAAGTTTTGCTGCCGTGACGTTGTAGATATTCCCGTCCGCCTCGATTTTTGCGATATTCGCGGCGTCAGCAAACTGATTGCCCGGAAACACCAGGCCGCTGAAAGGGGTCATGCCCAGTGCGCCGACAGTGCCAGGCTGCAGTTGAATATCACCCTTGTCAGCTGTTGATGCCGTTGAGGTCTTTTTTTCCACATCCACCGTACCCTTATAGTAGAAATTCAAGAGCGTCACGGTGGGAGTTTGCTGGAAATTCCCCGCGAAGCCCTCGCCGGGAGTCAGATTGACCGTCATTTTCGTCATGGCGTGGGTGAAGACGAGCAAATCGCTGGCAGAGCCATCCTTCTTCTTCCAAGCTTCAAACTTGAGGGTTCTATCTTCGCCATCCTTGATGTTGTTCGAGGTCAGCAAATCGTGATTGGTAATGGCATTATTCGCAGTCTGATTGGAGGGCAACGTCCAAGAAACGGCTGTCCAATTAGAGATACCTTCCAGCGTATTGCCATCAGCAACTTGGGGCAGACCTGACGTTCCTGTAGTTCCGTTATACCCACTTACCGCAGCTCCGTAGATGGTCAGTCCACGCCCGCGCCCGACTGTATTATCCGGGTCGGCAGTCCCATAGTCGTCCCAATAGACTTTCGGGGACAGCGTCAGGGCGCGATGGGTAACATTATCAACAGTTCCTGCCGTTCCCGTTGTGCTTTTCAATACATTGTCCTTACTTGTGCTCTCCGTGTCCAGCTTTTTCCAATAGCCATCAATGCGGAGTGCCAGTTTGCTGCCTTCTGCAAAGAGCAGATGATGAGCATGTTCTGTGTCATTAGCCCGCGATGCCCTGACGGCAGGATTTTCCCCACTAATCCCTGCTCTCAGCTGAATAGCATTATCAGCCTCGCCTACAGTGTAGGTGGGCTGATACTCGTCGCTGCACGCTGCGAACAACAGCGTGAGCAGACTGGCTATGCCATATATGAATATATAACGGATGTTGCGCATACGTCTCTATTGGATTTGAACATTATCGTCGCCAGCCACAACTTTTTCCCATTCGAGGATGGTGCATTTCAGCAGTTGAACCTCTGCCTTGCTCAACTTAAAAGTATATACATACTTAAAACCTGGGTACCAGCGGTCTATGTTGTAGCCAGTCAGTGCAGAACCTGTATAGGGATTTTTGAGATTCTCGTTCGTTACGCTTGTTGAAATTACTCTTCCCATGTCCACCTTATAGTGGTTGCCATCGGTCGTTTTAATATCGAGGAGTACGCCACTAAGGTCTTGCGGGATGGCACCATACGTCCACGTGGATGAACTTCCCTGAAAATCATAGTTCTTCTTGTCTCCAGTTCCCACTACGAGGCCATTGCCCATCATGAGCTTGCCCGCAGTATAGATGTTCTGCAATTGTATTTTCACTCCATCTACAGCCACCTGAGCATCGCCGTCAACGCTGACTACATTAATCGTCACCTCGCTCATGGCGTGGAACATGATAAGATTGATGCCATAGTCTGTTGCACCGATGGCATGGAATATCTGATGCTTATCTGCCTCATATCCCAGCGCGTCAGGGTCAAGCCCATCAAAACCATTCGTCACAGGACCGTAGTCGAACTTCTCTGTGTTCGAGGTAGGGTCAGAAGGCTCTTTCTCGAAGAACGGCGCGCCCCAGCGGACATCGGTATAATGGTGTTCCACACTCGAAGCATCGGTATAGTTCTCTGCGGCTTCGAGTGCTACGTAGCAGGAATCGTCTGAAGTCTGGGGCGTGACAGGCGTGGGGAATACGTTGGCCGCCGTCGGGACTACAGGGGCTAAAGCGCGGAAGTGGTAGAAGGTTTTGTTGTCGGGCCAATACCATGTTGTCGTCAGTTTTTTCGTGGCATGGTTGTACACATTGGGCTGCTCATACTTCTTTGCCCAGTTGTAGCCCTTGCCCTGTTCTGTCAAAATGTCGTGGTCAGGAATCAGGGCATCTGTCCTCTCAGGAGCGCGGTAGATATGGGCATCCTCCGTGATGTCCGTACCTCTGTCTTCCAGGTTCAATACTACGTGGGCATTGCTCGGGTACTGGTTCGCTGCCTCCACCGTCTCCCAATCCGCCACTTTCGCCGTGACTTTCTCGATCTTCGTCTTGCCGACGGTGAAGGTGAACTCATAGTTGTAGCCCGCCTTGAGTTTTCCGTCGTCCAGGATGGTGTTCATGTCATTCGTCCCGCTATTCTGCAGCGCTTCGTAGAGCTTCGCCCGGGAGATGTCGTAGCGGTTTTCATCGATGACGAAGGAGAACATATCCTTCAACTCTCCTCCGGAATCCGACATATCCGTGCCGGGGAATACGAGGGCTTCAAGGGTGTAGTAGGGGTTTTGATTCGGGGTCGTTTGGAAAAGATGGATGCTGGAGAAAGTGCGGGTTTTCAATCCCTTGCATGTTCCATCTCCGATGTTCAGCGTGCCCGTATGGTAGAAGCCTTTTATCGAGAAACTGTTGCTCTGACCGTATTCTTTATTGGTGAACAGGAAGTCTGTACCGTCGCCCTTGAAGCCTTCGCCACAGATGATCTTGACCGTCAGTTTTGAAAGGGCATGGTAATAGATGAGATGCCCCTTGTCGAACTTGCCCGTCTCCGTATTAAAGCGGAGGGTGTTGTTGGGCTCTTGGATATTATTGCTGAACACGAGGTCCTGACTCCCCACGGTCGCTTGGTTCTGATAGTTCCGCTTGTTGGCATCTGCTACGCCTGCGCCATCATCGCATTTGCCAATCGTCCAGTTAATCCACAAATTATTTCCTGTGGTCGAAAAATCTGTCTTGGGATTTCCCGTAGATACCGCCACAGAGTTGTCGGTACCGATGTTCACTCCTGATATTTTAGCATTTGCTGCAGCAATGGAATAGACGCTGACTTTGCTGTCGCGGGCATAGGCATCGTCCCAATACAGATAGTTGTCGTGAAAGCTGATGGTGCTCTGGCTCCCGCCTGCGGGATTCTCCTGTCCTACGGCCGTGGCATAGTTGTAGCCCCACTTCGCCTCACCGATGGTATGCCCAGGCTCCGTACAATTGTCTTCTGCCTTGACGACGAAGAAGAGATGCGTATCTTTATTGAACGCCCGCAACGTCTTCCCCTGTCCGTCGGTGACGACGGCACGCATGGCAGGTGCGGCAAACGAACCTTCTGCCACGCCTGCCGCCAGCTCTATCGGCGTTTTGCCGTCATCGCTCCCTCCGCCCGGCACGACATCGTCGCTGCACGCCACTATGGCGAACAGGACGGAGCAGACTATAAGAAGGGGGTATCTGAATAGGATTTGCATGATTTAGGGGAAATGTTTGTTGGGGGGGAGGGGGATTTGCTGTTACTTCTCAAGGTCGATATTGATATTGCCGCCCTCCACCTTTATCCAAGGCACAATGGAACAGGTGATGGCTTCAATACCCTTCTTGCTGATGGTAATGGTGTAGGTGTAGTCGTGACCGGGGTACCAGAACTCAATTGGCCGACCTTGCGTCTGCTCACCATCGGCATAATTACTGTCGTTCTGCTGGACAGTGGAGGCTGTAACTGTAGTCAGTTTCTTAATGACATAGTACTGATTGTCATCCTTTGTCTTGATAGTCAGACCAACAAAGTAATCCAAGTCATCAGTATTCTTATCTGTACCTCGGAACAAAGTCTGCGGAACTACGCGATAGGTATATGCGTTCGTCACGGTTTTATCCCCTGGATTGAGGAATGTTGATTCTGGTTGGATGGTTTTAATAGATTCTTTAGCACCGTCGGTGACAGTTTCTACCTTACCCGTACCCATATATACTTTTCCTTGGTTATAGATTCTGGTAATAGTCACTTCTGCATCTTCCAGATTGACGGCACCAGCACCTAATTTGTCAGGTTTATTGTCATCATGCGTTGTCTTCAAGATGAAACGCACATTGCTCATCATGTGATGCTCAATGATGTTAATCTGATCTGATGTCGAACCAATGGCAGGATAAATCTGTTTGTCTGCATCTTGTGCAGCAGACCATCCATAGTCTTTGTCATAGACTATCTTTTTGCCACCAGTAGGCATCTTAAACGGTGCGCCCCAGTGGTAGTCGTTATAATTCTTGTTTTTCTCGGTTTCTGTGAGCTCAGAATAAGCCTTCGCCTGAATAGTTGTGCGGGAAGCCTGAGCATAATCCTGAATAGGACCGCCAAAGATGTTGAAGTAGTCCTTCTTCTCTCCACCAGAACCAGCAGTAATCGTCAGATTTTCATTGACCGTGCGGAAATGATAGAAGGCCTTATTGCTTTCCCAGAACCAATCGGTCTTCCATAGATTCTTCCCTGAATCCCATTGTTTATTTGCACCTTCTTTGGTATAATTACCATTCCAGTTATAACGCTTCTCCCAGTCAGTACCAGTGCCAGTTCCTGACTCTGGCGCATAGATATTTTCAGGATTATCGCTCAAACGATAGAGGTCGAAGTACGTACAATGGTCTCCTTTTGCATCTTCGATATTTATCTTCACATAGTCATTCTGGACTTCGGTCGATGCAGTAACGTCTATCCAAGGCTCAAGGCTGGCGGTAATGCTTTCTATCTGCTGCTTCTTTACCTTGATATTGAAGACATAGTTCTTGCCTTGTTCCAATACGACTTTAGTATCACCATTATTATTTACAAGATAATTGCCGTTATGGTCTTTAGTTGTTGTATTATTAGTAACGGGATCGGTCAAAGCACTATACAGCATATCCTGAGTAATATAGTAGGTATTACCCGAAATAGTAAACTGCATCACGTTCGTCTTGGAGGTCTTTCCCAACTCATATCCCGGAACGAACTGAGCCATGAAGGTATTACCTGACTGCAATGCCATAGTTATGTTCCCGTTGTCAGCATGCCCTCCTGCTGTATAGGCACTCCATGTACCATTCTTGAAATCGAACTTTCCCTTATAGTGCATATTCAGAAGGGTGATATTGTTCGGAGTAAAATCGCCAAAGCCAGTGCCTTTGACAAGTTTGACAGTCATGCGCGTCAGGGCATGATGGAATATCATGTGACCTTTATCAAAGCGACCTGTACCATCAGCAGGCTGACCTTCATCAAGAGTGAACTTCATACAGCCATCTTCAAGCGTGGGATAGTGGTCTGGACCTGATTCTGTATAGGAATATTCAGGCCATTTAGTTCCATTCCATTTCCTCACGCCATCCTTGCCCTTGCCATATTTCAAATCACCATCAGCATCTTTGTCTGCCTGTATATTATGGCTATAGCAAAGGTCTTCATTCGCAATGGCATCAGAGCTCTGTGATGTTGATACCTGCCAAGAAATTTTATTCAATTCCGTCTCATCATCCGTTTGCCAATTAGTGGCATTTGCGACATTGGAGCTACCAAAAGGAACTAAATCAAAAAGATTAGTACCATTGTTCATAACATCCGTTTTCTCCGGCACTGCTACGGCATAGACAGAAAGTTTGGCGGAACGGCCAAAAGCATCATCCCAATAACGACTGTGCCCCGTGGCATATTTAACCGTAGAATAAGATGGCCAATTAGATCCTCCTGCCGCTTGAGCATCAACAGCAGCTTCCAACACCGTGCGAGTATGACGAGTGTTTGTATCGTCAGTACTACTTATGCGAGCAATAATCTGCGTCTGCCCCGTAAATCCTGCACGCGTCTGGGGCTGGCTGGCAGAGGCACTCCCCGTCACGGCTGATGCGGAGAATGAAATCAGGCCCTTCTGATCTTCTGGCACAATATTATCTATCACCTCATCGTTGTTGCAGGCGAACACGCCGAAGAGCGTGGTGGTGAGGACAGCGGGGAAGAGGAACTTTTTCATATCTTTTGTTTGAATGTTTCGGGGGGATGATGAAAGGATGGGAGAAATCGGGTGCAAGAGGCAGACGCAACGCCATATTGCCAAGGACGCGGAACGCCCTGAAGGGGCAACATATCGTAGCACAGGGCAAGCGAGGAAAACGAGCGACACCCTGGGTTAGCATGGGGTGGCAATCCCGCGCCCTGAAAGGGCAGCACATTAGATAGCTATGGTCAGCGCGCGGCTATTGCTCCAAGTCGGTGGAGAGGGAGCCCGTGATGTCCTCCCACGGCGTGAGCGTGCAGGTGAAGGTGATGCCGAGCTTGTCGTCCACACTGCCGAGGATGAAGTAGTACGTGTAGATGTAGCCGGACTGCCAGGTGTGGAGAGGATGGTGCGTCCCGTCCAGTTCGTATTCTATGGGCACATCGCTGAAGGCCTTGTAGAGCTGGTCGTTCTCGTCATAGACCTCGAACGAGATGGTCAGCCTCACGCCCGTCTGCGGCAGCTGCATGATGCCGTCCGGACACTGCAGGAAGAAGGCGGTGCGCTGCGTCTGGCAGTCGCGGAGGTCATTGCCCGCGACGTCGCGCCCACCGTCGAAGCTGAAGAGCGTGGGCAGGCTGGCGGCGGGAGAGGTGGTGATTCCCGTGAATCCGCTGTGGGAGCTCCAGTCGCGCCATCCGCGGAAGGGGTCGGCATTCGAGCCCGTGCCGGAGCAGGCGGCGGAGTAGCCCGTGGCGGCAGTGACGAAGTCGTCCGTCGTCACCTTGATGCGGAGGTTTTTGATATAGAGAAGATTGGCAGTGACCCACGGGCTGAGGGCATAGACTGCGAATCGGATTTTCGAGTTGAGATGATGAAAAGGCATCCACACCTCGCGGTGCCGCGTCGTGGTGGCATTGTTGAGGTTGGTATGCTGAGAGTCGATGGCGAGCAGGTCGGTGTCGCGGCCGTCTGTGCCGCGGTGAACCTGCGCCACGATGTAGGGTTCGGGGTTTTCAGTCGTGATGCTACCGTCAGCGCGATGCGTGGCGATGAGACCATTGGTGCAGGTCTGCGCATAATAGGGAGCCTGGATTTGGAGCTGACGGTCGTCGAAGCTGACGCGTGCGGCATCGTTGGTGTAGGGGGCTACGGCGTGGAAGCGATAGGGGAAATGGCTATAGTCCCAGTACTTCAGCTCTTGCCCGTCCACCTGATTGTATTCCCAGAAGTGCTGTACGTCACCGTTCCAAGCGTTGCCGCTGGAGGAATATCTGACGTGGAATCTTTGCATGACGCACTGCTGCTTGGGCGTGGCGTATGCCTTATAGGTATCGACGATGAAGTCGGAAGTGAGCAGCGTGGCAGCGTTTGCCCGCTGTCCCTGCGCACCCTGTTGGAGCTGGCAGGAGAATTTCATGGGGTCGGTGCTGTCGGTATTGATGTCTTCCACTTCTTGGATGACGGTATTTCCGGCGCACGCCGATAAAATTAAAAGCACGCCGCAAGCGGCCAGAGCCACGAGGGCTCCAGCAGCTTGCCGCTTGCTTGTGTATAGACGATGTTGTTTCAATCGGAGGGATTATTTAACTACTGTGAATTGTAGTTTATCAGTATAGTATTTACCACTACCTGACTGACCCGTAAACATAAGGGTGTAATTGCCAGTAGTAGTCGTACCCTTTACCTGAAGCTTGTAGGTATTAGTGTTTTCAGGAGATTCACCAGTAGTCTGATTGCAAGTAATGTTGAAATTGTTTGTTACCACCTGTGAATCACTATCAAGAACCGTTAAGGCATCGGTTCTCCCCTTGTCTTCCCCACCATTCTTAAGCGTGGTGACGGTGATGAAGTCAGAACCATATTCAGCAGTAGTACCGCGGTTGAGGTCACGATCCAATATAGCCTTGTTGAGCGTGACACTATAGGTGTTCTCTACCGTGAAGGTCTCGGTGTAGGTAGCCTTAGCTGCATCACTGTCACCGTTCCATATAGTATAGGTAATGGTGTAAGTGTTTTCTGTGGTATTGTTCGGAATGGTGATTTGATTTTTGTTGACAGTGAAAGACCCACATGAATAGGCTTTTTCTGCGATTTCCTCATTCCACTGGCTGCAAGTAATCTTCGTGCCGCCATCCTTATTATATACTGTGGTGGGATGGAAGGTGAAGTTGTAGTCCTTCACGTAGAACACGTGTTCAGCTACCTTGACGTCGATACCATTTACCTTTGTTTTGTAAACTACCTTGTATTCTCCAGGAGCGGCATTCTTCGTAACACTAACTTGGGTTCCAGCATTATTAGTAACTTTTACATAATCCTTCTGTTCAGGTGTCAGGTCAGCAGGATATTCGATGCTAAGACCGTTTACCGGCAAGGTGTAACCAACACCATCCTTCGTACCCGTGACATTCAGGGCTACACTCTCTTCTGTAAACTTAGTTCCGACATAATCATGGTGAGTCGTGATAGTGTATGCACTACCTACGGTGAAGTTTACAGACCATGTCTTGGGATGGTTAGCGTTTACATCGCTTGAGGGGCAATAGTAGGTAACGGTGTAAACACCTTCAGCGGCTGTTGCAGGAACGGCGATTGAACCATTGGTATCGGTGTTGGTGTACCAATCTGAGCAATCTGTACCCGCAGGACCAGTAACTTCTACACCAACCTTGCTTTCACCACTTCCAGAAACCCAGGCGTACGTAATTCCATGACCGTTATGATTCTCGTTGTCATTGATCTTAACCGTCAAGGTCTTAGCAGTTCCATAAGTAATGGAGTAGCAAGGTACGGCAGGGCTGGAAGATTTATCCGTCAGAGCAATATTATGATAGGTAAGGCTCGTACCATCCGTGATAGTCCAGTCGCCTTCAACCTCATCCCAATCCATAACGGTGCAGTTATCGAAGACGATGGGATAGAGAGACTGTACGGTAGGAACGTCGGGGTCGTCGGGGTCAATAGTAGGATCTGTATCGGTAGAACCGTTGCTGTTCTTCGTAATCTTGAAGATATAGGTGTAGTGGGTGTTTGCCTTCCATTTGCAGTAATCGTAGGGAACGTGAACGGTAGCGTTCTTCACCACGATGCGCTCACCCGTATCATCAGATGTCAGCTCGTAAGAGACGTGGAAGGTGAAGCCTGTCTTGGCGAGGTCGGCATTTTCAGGAGTGGAAGCATCTACGAATTTCGTATCATTGTCTGCTAATACCTGAGAACCATTTCCCTTAGGAATGGCATAATAGTCCGTAAGAGAAGGAGAAGCAAAAGCACGGGCCTCACCGATTTGAGATTCTACAGGAACTGCAAAGATGAGATTTTCTTTTTTATCTTCTGCATTTTGTACTCTTTCACCATCGTACTGCTTTATCGTAGCAGCCAAATTATTATTCTGGTCAAATTGAATCTTGACACCATTAGACTTGTAGTACGTTCCATAACGGTAGCCGTAAGGACCATAATTTTCAGTGTCAGTGTCAGATGACTTCTTAATAGACGGCGTAGCCTGAACACCCTTGTACTTGCCCTGCTTCAAGTCGATGATGCGCACCTTATAGCCAGCGATATCCTCCCAGAACTTGATGTTTACCTTGGCAACGAGACGCTTGAAGTCGAGCGAGACATCGTGACCGTAATCAGCAGCAGACACCTTCTTGGCTGCATACATAAACTCATACTTCGTCGGGTCGTCATAACCGGCCACGAGCGTACCATTGGGTATTTTCAATACATAGGTATCACCATTCTCTTCCACATCTGCGCCATCCACATAAGTGACTTTCTTATCATCAGTATCCGTGCCGACATAGGGGGCATAGGCATAGAAGCAGGTGTGAGTTGCACTCTTGTCCCAATATTTCAGATACTGCTTGGCGTTGTTCGACTGATAGAAGCGCGGAAGGGTCTGTCCGGCATAGGTGCCGAAATACTCGTCCTTACCCAGACCTTCGTACATCCAGTAGGACTTGCCGTCTTCTACGCCAGGCTGGTCGCCCGTCGTAGTTCCAGACTGTTGATAGCCGTGGTTATTGTCTAAATAGCCTACGAGATAGTCAGACATGACAGCATGTGTCTTGTCCGTAGATTTATACCCAAACACGCCGAAGTTGTAGTGGCCGGCAACCTGAAGTGAAGTGGCACGGGTCACATTGTTTCCCTTCTGCACCTGAAAGCCGATGGTTTCGCTGGTGCCGCCGCTGCCGAACACCTCAGAGAGGTCGAAGTCGGTGGAGCAACTGGCAAGCATAGCCGCCGTTGCAGCAACATAAAAGATTTTCTTCATACAACAAATTAGTTATATTTATTATTTCCGTAATATCGTTCCACACCACACACGCGAATGAGGGCGAGGCAAATATGATGTTTACGTATTGATGTTTCAATGTTTCGGAGACGGCGCGCCACGGCGCGTTGCAGAGGGACGTAGCACGCGAATATCATGCGGTATATGGTGGGTGAACACGAATTTCACGAATTACACGAATACGTCGGAATACCCATTGATTCACATTCGGGCCATTCGGGCTATTCGTGTTCAACATCGTATCACACGGAATATCACGCGAAATATGGTGACCGAACACGAATTTCACGAATTACACGAATACGTCGGAATATCCCATTGATTCACATTCGGGCCATTCGGGCTATTCGGGTTCAACATCGTAGCACGCGAATATCATGCGGTATATGGTGGTTGAACACGAATTTCACGAATTACACGAATACGTCGGAATACCCCATTGTTTCACATTCGGGCCATTCGGGCTATTCGTGTTCTATATCGTATCACGCGGAATATCACGCGAAATATGGTGACCGAACACGAATTTCACGAATTACACGAATACGTCGGAATACCCATTGTTTCACATTCGGGCTATTCGGGCTATTCGGGTTCAACATCGTATCACACGGAATATCACGCGGAATATGGTGACCGAACACGAATTTCACGAATTACACGAATACGTCGGAATACCCCATTGATTCACATTCGGGCTATTCGGGCTATTCGTGTTCAACATCGTATCACACGGAATATGGCGGGTGAACACGAATTACACGAATTACACGAATACGTTGGAATACCCTATTGATTCACATTCGGGTCATTCGGGCTATTCGTGTTCAACATCGTACCACGCGGAATATCACGCGGTATATGGCGGTTGAACACGATTGCGGCATGATTGTGCCATCCTGTCCGCACTACATTTCGATGTCGAAATCGACGTTGTCGTAATCGTTGATGTTGGGCACGAAAAGGTCGCCGTTTCCGCCCTCGCCCGTATTGGGGATTTCGATGTCATCGACATTGACGTGGACGGTGATGATGCCGCCGTGCGACTGGGCGCGGAGCTGATCAGTGACGAGATAGTTGTACGTCTTCGATTCGCCGTTGCGGAAGGTCAGCGTGAAATAGAGGCGGTTGTCAATGTCGGTGCGGCTGCCGGAATATTCTGCGCGGCTGTCTGCGCGCCATCCATCCATATCGCAGAGGCCGAAGGTGGTGAGTTTGCCGCCGACGATATCCACCGCCTCGCCATCGGCTATGATGGACGGCTTGTAGCGTGTGGGGAAATAGATGGTGGAGGGGCGGTTGTTCGTATGCCCCGTGTTCACGCTCGTACCGTTGGAAAGTCCTGAAAGGGCGGCATCGCCCGTGACGCCCGTGACGCGGCCGAGATTGTTGTGGAGGATGATCTGCACCAGGTATATATATACGAGCGGTGTGAGTTCGGTTTTGACCTCCTTCACCCACACGTTGTTCACCTCATCGTATTTGTAGTCTTCCTTGTTGCGCGAGATATTGATGTCGCGCTCATAGGCAGAATAGAAGATTTCGGGGTGATTGTAGATGCCGGCCACGCTCTGTGTGTCGGCATCGCGCATAATGCCTCGGGTGGCAGTGGTGGTGGCCTTCACCTCGTCGAGACTGCTCTCGTCGATGATTACCACCTGCGTCTGCGTGGGGGAGTCGATGTTGCTCCAGAAGAGCATATCGTAGTAGCCGAACATATAAGTGCGGCGGAAGCTGTTGCCGTAGATGGTGAAGCCATCGCTGCGGTTGGGCGTATGTGGGCCTTGGGGATAGTCGCCGAGATAATAGCGTCGCACCTCGAAGTTGGTGGGGGTGGGATAGGCAATCGGTCCGAAAATCTCCTCGTCGATTTCGTCCCACCCATAATACCACATCGTTTGCCAGTCGGTCTTGACATCCCAGATTACCTCGAGATTGACCTCGACGGTGGGCATATCCACCAGCACTTCCTGCATGGGCAGATGTAGGGGCGGCTCAATGCAGCCTGCGAGGAGGAACGAGAGTGCGACGGAACTGCGCCGGAGGGCGCGGCGAAGGGGGAAATGGGAGATAGAGTTCATCGCACGCCTCCTTTCTTCCGTTTATAGTAGAGAATATCGTAGGTGAGAGAGATGCCGAAGTTCGTTGGCCCGAACCAGGTGAGGAGATGGTTTCGCTCGCGAAATTTGCTGGCAGAACCGCTATAGTCGTAGTAATATTTGCCGTCGATGTCGCCCGTGACGGGATTCCCCCAGACATAAGGGTCGTAGCGCGTGACGAAACCTCCGGCCGCCACCATCAGTTCCAGGCGGAAATGCCCGTCGCGAGTGAGGGGCAGCACATAGCCGCCGCTGAGTCCGGCTCCGAGGCCTTCGCCCTCCCAGCCTTCGCGGGGGCCGAAGCCGATGCCGTAGATGCAGCCTTCGGCGTAGGCTCCGAGGTAGGCTCCGCGGACGGGGCGCGCACTGCGGAAATAGCGGCGCAGCTCGAACTGCACATCGCGCACCTGAAAGAAGCGGTGGGAGCTCCAGTGGCGATGATTGCTGAAGGTGAAGCCGAGCTGATACGTCAGGTGGCCGCGGCGGGGGAAGTATTCGAGCTGGGCATTGACGGAGGGGGCAAAGCCGAACTTGCCGGGGAGGAAGAGGAAATCGTGTACGAGATCCGTGCGGAGGGCAAGAAGGGGCAGCCGCGGGGCGGGGGCGGGGAACGCCAGTGGGACGAGGGGGGGACGGCCCGTGGGGCGGGCGGGACTGAGCGAATGGGGCGCGAGGAGGAGGGGCGTCAGGACGTCGGCGCGGTCAAGATTGACGCCGGAGACCTCGATGGGGAGGCGGCCGAACCACATCATGACGCGGGCCTGACGGAGGCGGGGGAAATACGTCTTGAGCAGCCTGCGCCAGGTGCGTCCGCCATCGTGCCGCTGGAGCTTCTGCTTGCAGCACCGCTCGTCGCCGCCGCATTCGCGCCAGATGCGCTCCACCACTTCTGCCTGGGCATCGCCGGCGCGGCGCATCAGGACGGCGAGGTATTCATAGTCTTCGCTCACGCTTCCGGTCTGGACCGTGGCGGGGTCGATGCTGAAACCCAGTTCGGAGGTGACGAAGCGTACGAGTTCGAGCGTTCGCCCGGCACCGAGCCTGCGGTTGTTCTCGTAGGAACCTTCGGGCGATGCTGCTCCGCGCACGAGGATTTTCCGGAGGACGAGGCCTTTGTCGCGGAGGATGGGGACGATGTGTTCCCGATAGAGGGCGACGAAGGGTTCTTCCTCGCGCAGCTCCGTGCGATTGACGGCGAACTGTATGCCTCGCGATGCGGCGTTGAAGAGGGAATCGCTGACCTCTGGTATGACGGCATCGCGGTCGTCGCTGACATAGACGAAGGGGTATTCAGCGAGCGGCTCGTAGGTGCTGACCTCTTGCGCCGCTGCCTCCACGGTGTGGAGAAGTAGGGCTATGATGAGCCAGAGGGCCTTTTTGAATTGCATGTAGGAATGAAGAAGTTGGTTGGCTTCTTGTGAATGTTGTTTCTGGTTTCTGCTCGCGGTTTCCACTATTTCCTTCCATTCACCGTTGGGGCAGAATGAGTTTTGTCTGCAAAATTAGTGCTTTTTATAGCCAACTTGCAAAAGAAAAGAAAAAACTGAAATTACCCCCCCCGTTTTTTAACATCAAAGATTGAGATTTGATAAATAGTTATGGCAAATTGCGCACTTTTTGCTGTGCGCAAAACAGCTAACCCAGAGCAAGCGAAGTGAAACGTAGCGACACCCTGAGCTACGATGTATTGCCCCTTCAGGCAATTCGCGTTCAACCCCAATATTCGCGTGATAAAAATTGAACACGAATAACACGAATTGCCCGAATGTGGATGGATGCCGATGCACCATATTCGTGTAATTCGTGCAATTCGTGTTCAACCCCAATATTCCGCGTGATAAAAATTGAACACGAATTTCACGAATTGACCGAATGTGGATGAATGCCGATGCAAATCATTCGTGTGATTCGTGCAATTCGTGTTCAACCCCAATATTCGCGTGATAAAAATTGAACACGAATTTCACGAATTGACCGAATGTGGATGAATGCCGATGCACAATATTCGTGTGATTCGTGCAATTCGTGTTCAAAATAAATTTTGCGTGTTCAATTCAAATTTTCTGCGTGATAAATGTTGAACACAAATAACACAAATTGCACGAATGCGGATGGATGCCGCCGCACAATATTCGTGTGATTCGTGCAATTCGTGTTCAAAATAAATTTTTGCGTATTCAATTCAAATTTTCTGCGTGATAAATGTTGAACACGAATAACACGGATTGCACGAATGTGGATGGATGTTGGTTGCGGTTGCGCCCTGAAAAAAAAGGTGTGACAGCCTGCTGCTGCCACACCTTACAGTGGGGATTATTCTTCTAAGCGCGTGAGGCCGAAGAGCCGCTTACCCGTGACGGTAGTGGTCGTGGTAGTGTTCTTCTTGTGGTTCGTCAGCACGCAGGTGACTTCGCCGTCCATCTCGCCATAGTAGCACTCATCGGTGTTCTTTGCCGCCTCGATGTGGGCGAAGAAGGTGAGGTCGAGCTCGCCAGTGACATCGAAGGTGAGGTCGCTATAGTTCTTCACGCCCGTCAGCATCTCCACCTTTGTGGGATTGAGGTGATACGTCACGTGGTAGGAGAGGTGGGCAGTCTTGCCCTCACCGGGGGTGTAGGTGTAGCTGGAGTTGATATAGTCGATGACGTCGTCCTGATAGAAATGCTGGGTCACTTTTCCCTCCGGGCCATAGACCATGCCGTGGAGCTTGAAGCGATTGGCGCTCATATAGAAGCCGGCGATGGACTCAGGGGCGGCAGAGACGCAATAGCCCGTGCGACGGAGAGTGGTGGTGTCGGCAGTGAGGGGATTGGCGAAGAGGATTTTAGAGGGTTCGAGGCTCACGATGTCGTTCACCTCCGTGCTGTCGTTCTCGGGGAAGGTGAAGGCGAGGGTGTTGGTCTCGGGGAGGAGGTTCATATCGAAGGCTTTGACGACGGCCACGTAGCTACTGTCGTTGTAGATGTCGGGATTGCCCATAGCGAACACATGTTCGTGCTGGAGGACGAGGGCATGGCCGAGGGAGTCGATATACCAAATGCCCAGCTCGAGACGCTTCGACCAGAGGCCGGCAAGGGCGGCATTGGGATTCACAGGCTCGGGCTGCACAGTGGTGTCGGGCTGCTCGATGTTGTCAGGGTTGTCGTAGCCCTCGTCGTCATCGGCGGTATCGCCACAGGAGGAAAAGAAGAAAACTGCGATTGCAGTGAGCGCAAACATGCGCAGAAGCATAAGGAGTTTTTTGTCCATGCGTGTGGTTAATGGAATAATTGTTTAACGTTGATAAGGATTTCAACGCGCAAAGGAACGTCAAATATTAAAATACCGCAAGAACTTCAAACATATTTCACCACTTCTCCCCCACCCTACTCACTATATTGCATAACGAAGAAGGCAAGTAGCGGCGTAACGCCCTGAAAATTTCGTCCGTATCGCCGCGAACACCATGCGCACCCTCTTGCCTCACGCACCTGCCGACAAGCTGCCTGCCGTAAGCATAGCCGCGAACGCGCCTTTCATGGCCTCCATCGCCATCTTCGCCCCACCCTCCCCGATTACGGAGAGAGAAGCTCAGATGCCTGACTACACTTTTTGCCCCAAACTGACCATTCTGGGGGATACAGACAATCATTTCCCACCCTCAGAATGACCACTTTCCCCGAGGCTTATACAGACATCGGGAGACGTAGTAACAGAGGTGAGTATATCAAAGCAAAAAACATTCCAAGCATCATATCAGGGCGCGCGGAATAATCATCACACAAAACTTTTCATGGGAAAGCCCGTCAAAATATTTTGCTTCAAGAAAATCACTTCACTATCTCCGCGTCACGATGCAAACGCAATCATTTTAGGTAGGTTCTATCAATTAGCTTGCGATGTATTTGCGACTATCGTGCCGTAGGTTTTTGTTTTTCACGAGGGAGCGTAGCGGGCTACGTGACTGAATGAAAGACAAAAACCTGCGGTGCGAGAGGCGTGAAGACATCCAAGTAAAACAGAAACACCGCCACAGAAACACTGCCTTACATTGAAAACTAATTTATAGAACCTACCTTTAATTCAAGCAATCATGATGCAATCACGCACGGGAACCACTTACAAGAGTCATCATCCTCCCCTCTCCCCTTATAATCCCCAACATTCCCCCTTCTTTCCCCTTATATATCCCTTTTTATCTCTATATAAATAATAATAATAATAATAATTATAATAATAATTATAATAATAATTATACGCGCGTACGCGTAATGCGCGCAAAGGATTAGATGGAAGGAGGTTGTTTATGAAAATACAAGTAATAACTAAAGTTAAGATTAAGGTTAAGGTAAAAGTTAAGGCAAGGACTAAGATTTAGGAAAAAGACTTGGTTTAGGTGAAGAAAAAGTTTGATTTAATAATAATATTTTCATCAATAACGATAATTTCTTTGGCATTATTCCTGATTCTGATATAAAATTAGTATTTTTGCACACGTATATTCACTATGACACATGGCAAACGAAATATCCACCTACATCCATGAGGGAATGGAACTCCCTTTTGAGGATTGGAGCAACGCGCTTCATTCCTTCAGCGACTTGGCATCCATCATTCAGACCACGCATGATGCTGCACGGACATCTGCCGTCAAGGCTATCAACCGCATGCCGACCATGTGCAACTGGCTCATCGGCTATTACATCGTAGAGTTTGAGCAGCACGGCAAGGACAGGGCTGAATATGGGGCGCTCTTGCTGAAACAAATGGGCGAGTAGATGGACCGCGATCTTCATACCAACATGGCAGCCATCCGTAGCAAGAATACGAAGCCGGAGATATTGGTGCGCCACTATCTGTGGGGGCATGGATTCCGCTATCGGCTGAACCATCCACGTTTGCCGGGCAAGCCAGACATCGTGTTGAGGAAGTACAGGACGTGCATCTTTGTGAACGGCTGCTTCTGGCATGGACATGAGGGATGCCAACACTACACCGTCCCGAAGACCAACACGGAGTTTTGGGTCAGCAAGATACGAAGGAACAAGGAGCGCGATGCGAAGGTGCTGCATGAACTTGCCTCAATGGGGTGGCACTGCATCGTCATCTGGGAATGCGACCTGAAGCCAAAAGTCCGGAAAAGAACCTTGGAATCGCTGGCTTACACGCTCAATAAGATATTTCTGCAAGACCGGACCGTCAAGCGATATGCGATGCCCGAGGAGGAGCCAATGATGGCGGCGGAGGATGTGCCAACCGAACGTTAAGCCGGGGGCCACGCAGCACTCAAGGATGGCAAACATGGCAGCATCTCCGATAATGAAGCCAACAAGGAAAATACCACCGCGATTGCACATGAGGGCGTGTCACACCACTCTTTGTAACAATGTGATATGAAGGAGGGTGTGTCAAAAGTAACAGCCCCTTTCTTAACACCACATAAAAATCAAGAGGGTGTGTCAAAAGTAATTGACACACCCTCTTGATTTTTATGTGGACCAGCTAGGGCTTGAACCTAGGACCTCCAGATTATGAGTCTATTTGCA